>NZ_CP049247.1 GCF_011046895.1 Rhizobium rhizoryzae
TTGTTAGCAATCTGGCAGAAACGGCTGGTGTCGTAATCAATGCTGCGACTGGAGCAGCGTTGACGATTAACCAGAAGGACTCTGGTGCAGGCTCTCCTGACGATACCATCACAGTGACGTACGACTCCAAGACTGCGATTGGTGCGCAGACTGGCGCCACTACTATTGCAGACATTGAGACTGTAAACGTTAAGGCTACCTCAACCGGCACGAACATCACGCACGAGATCACCGCGCTGGTAACGAATAATGCCACCAAGATCACGGTTGATGCCAGCACGGCTGCTGTTGATTACAAAGCTACATCGAGCGCAACTTCGATGGTTCTGTTCGACGCAGGGGCATCTGTTAAGTCGGTTGCTGCAGCGTTTGACGACACATTCACTGCAACTGCAGGCGTTGCAGTGAAGGGCGGTGCTGGAGATGATACCTTCGTCTTCACGGGCGCTACTACCGGTGCTGCAGGTGTAAACGATCTGGACTTCCTGATCACTGGCGGTAAGGGTGCAGATGCAATCACATTGGCCGCTACTACTGCTGGTAAGGATGTCGTGGTCTTTACAGCTCAGGCAGATTCGACTTACCTGAAGTACGACTCCATCACTAACTTTGATGCTACTGCAGCCAACGCTCAGGATTATCTGGACGTTAAGGCGTTTGGTTTCACGGGTAACCAGCAGGGTGTCAAGGTAGCGACGACCGGTGTGACTATCGCTGCTGACAACTCGGTAACTGTGGCAACTGGTTCGCAGACCAACTTCTTCGTAGATAGCGGTGTGAGCCGTGGCGTTACCGTATTCGACTCGGGTGCTGACGTTCTCGTCTTTGTTGACGTAAACAAGGATGGCAACTTCTCCAACGACGCCGACATGGTTATCAAGTTGGTCGGCGTTGCCAACGCGACGGATATCACAGCAACTGACTTTATCTTTGCTTGATTAACAGGCACTGATCAGGAGACCCCCGGGAGACCGGGGGTTTTTTTTGAGGATGGAGCTGATTGATTATGATTTCTGAACCAAACAGATGGTCTTCTGGCTACGTTACAGACATTGAATACACCCATGGCTATTACCATGAACTCAACCCTCAGCGGGCGCGGCTTGCGCTCATCCAGGCGGGTTATGCTGTGCCGGACATCGTGAACGCCTGCGAGCTGGGTTTTGGTCAGGGCGTCAGCATTGCCATGCATGCGGCGGCGACGGAGGCCCGTTGGGCCGGAACCGATTTCAACCCCACCCAGGCCTTGCATGCGCAGGGGCTTGCCCGCGCTTGCGGTGCGGATGCAGATTTCCGCGATCAGGCCTTTGCCGAGTTTTGTCAGCGCGACGATCTGCCGGAGTTTGATTTCATCGGCCTTCACGGCATCTGGACCTGGATCTCCGATGAAAACCGGGGCGTGATCGTGGACTTCATTCGCCGCAAGCTGAAGGTCGGCGGTATTCTCTACATCAGCTACAACACCCAGCCCGGCTGGGCGGCGGCGGCACCTTTGCGCCATTTGATGACGGAAATCGGTGCCAACCTCATTTCGCCTGCTGGCGGCAGCACCGCACGGGTGGAGGGCGCGCTGGACTTCGTCGACAAGATTTTTGCGACCAATCCCAATTATCTAAAGGCCAACCCGGCCATCAAGGCTCGCTTCGAGGGCATCAAGAAGCAGAGCCGCTCCTACCTCGCACATGAATATTTCAATCGCGACTGGCACCCCATGTATGTGGCGGATATGGCTCGCTGGCTTGGCCCCGCAAAGGTGAGTTTTGCGTCTTCCGCGCATCTGCCGGACAGTGTCGACACCATCAACCTCACGCCCGAACAGCAGGCACTGCTGAAGGACATTCCGGACCCGATCCTGCGCGAAACCGTGCGCGATTACTGCGTCAACCAGCAGTTCCGCCGCGATCTCTGGGTCAAAGGTGCACGTCGCCTTACGCCGCTGGAGCGGTACGAAGTTCTGAGACTCCAACGCTTTATCCTCACGGCAATACGCTCCAACATTTCTATGTCCATTACAGGTGCATTGGGTAGCGCTGATCTTTCGGAAGCAGTTTATGCGCCAATATTAGATTTCATGGCAGACTCTAAAATTCGCAATATTGGGGACATTGAGAAGGCCTTGCAGGGCAAGGTTACTTTAGATCAGATTATTCAGGCCGTTGTTATACTAGTAGGGATGGGAGTTCTTGCACCGGCACAAGAACATGCGGTGAGTTTGAAAGTCAAAAAGAGGACTGACAGCCTGAACCACCATTTGATGGAGCGCGCTCGCAGCAGTAATGAGATCGTTTACCTTGCCTCGCCTATAACTGGCGGCGGTATTTCAGTAGGCCGCTTCCCTCAGCTTTTTTCACTGGCACTTAAGTCGGGCCGAAAGACACCACAGGACTGGGCAGCTTTCGTACTCCAGATCCTGAGTATCCAGGGGCAACGTATTGTTAAAAATGGTCAGACCTTAGAAACTGAGGATGAAAATCGCGCTGAGTTACTAAGGCAGGCGCAGGAATTTGCAACTCAACAACTGCCTATCTTAAAGGCGCTGGAGATAGTCTGAATGAATCGATAAACGGCAGCTTTTGATGGGTGGCCAGCTGCCGTTCATATTATGCAGGTATGAGAAAAGAGACGTTTGATAACGCTTCGAAGGCTTAGCAGCCACATAATTGAAGTTTCAGGCAGTAGGGAGTTTCCTGCCACAGACGTCTGAATAGATTGAAACAAGACGCATGCGCATAGCTATTACGCCTTCTTCTGCTGTCAATTAATGAGCGGTATTATGCCGTCCGGCCTTGATCACTGCGCCGAGTCGAACGGGCATTTTGAGGGGATATTTCACCTATCCGGTTCACCTCGTGACAGCGATTGCTGAGAATAATATCCCTTATGAAGCTACAACGCCGTATTTTTTACCGAGGCGTTCGAGAACAGCTAACGTGCGGTCGATCTGCTCATAAGAATGAGATTCATTCAGAATGAAGCGAAAGCGAACCTCCGAATGCTTGACGACGGGATAAGCCACCGACGTTGTGAACACGCCATCATCATACATATCCTGACCCATTCGAAGAAGTGTATCGGAATCCCGGATAAAGACGGGAATAATCGGGCTTGTGCCGCTTCCAATGTCAAAGCCAAGCTCTGTAAGCTTTGTTCGCATGTAAGAGACTTTTGACCAAAGTGAACTCAGCAGTTCTGGTGTATCTTCGATAACGTCCATCGCTGCCATGATAGCTGCGACATCCGATGGGGGAATAGCAGCTTGAAAGAGATAGGCGTTAGCTTCGACCTGAAGAAGCGTTTTAAACGCGTTTGTAGTTGCGATGACTCCTCCGATAGATGCGGTGCTTTTCGAAAGGGTCGTCATGACGAAATCGACCTTGTCGGTCAGTCCGAACTTAGTGCACAGCGTTCGTTCCGTATGGAGGCCGAAGGAATGAGCTTCATCGACAAAGAGAAGAAAATCATATCGTTCCTTGAGCTCAGTAATTTCTCGGAGGCACGCCTCTTCTCCGGTCATGGAGTAAACAGATTCGACCACCACGAGAACATTCTCATACTGAGATGCAAACTTGTTGAGCTTGCGGGCTAAATCAATCGGATCATTGTGCTTGAATGGAAGAAATTTAGCTCCTGAAAGCTTGACGCCATCAATAATCGAGGCGTGGCATTCTCGATCAAAGAGAATAAAACAGGATGGTCCTTTAGCTAAGGCTGAGATCGCGCCTACGTTTGCGCTGTAGCCAGTGGGAAAAAGAATGGCAGCTTCTTTACCTAGCCAAGCAGCAAGCCGTTTCTCGGCAAGCTTATGAAGACTACTGTGGCCGCCGCTCATCGCCGAGGTGCCACAGCCAGTGCCAAATTGCTTTAACGCCTCGATAGAAGCTTCGATCACTTTTGGATGTCGATTTAATCCTAGATAATGATTGATAGGCCAAACAATACAATTTTTCTCACGGTCATGCGTATCGCTCTTCACCAAGCCGGTGGAGTTGCTTCCAACCTCTGTAAAATTATCATAGCACCAGACGCCCGATGAGGATTGGTGAGATTTGACGGCATGGTAACTATCCGCAACGGCACCAATGCGAACAATACCTTGTTCTTGGCAATCCTTTCGAACCAGGCCAATCTGCCTATTTTCGACGCTACCAACAGCTACATCAAGCATGTGAAATCCATCATCCGTATTATTACACTCTGATAATCATTGAAAATTCTTTGGGCGACAATCCTCGAATTTAGAATTTGTTAGGCATAGTTAAGATGGCACCAGATGGAACGAGACAATCAGAGATGATGAGGAAAAGCCGCCGCTGAAGGTTAAGGCAGTCGGTATCGCCTCTCGTTGAAATCTGGAGAAGATAGGTGCCGTGTCATCTGTTCAATAAGAATTGGCCTGCCAAATCAAAAAGTGCCGTATTTCCTAACCACCGATAAGGGTTACTTATCGGAGTTAAGGAGCCGCTTCCTTGTCAATCTGGCGAGCGGACGGAATGCAAGCTTTACGGTCCGCATGATAGAATCCGCCTCCCGCTTTCAATGACTTACGGCCCGAGGCGCTCCCGGCATGTCGCCAGCAGATTGAACTAGTCAGCGGCATCCGCGTTGGTTTCCGTCACCAAGGAGGAGCAACGATGGATACACCGCGCGCGCCAGGCAATTACCCTGATCGAGAGGTAGATTGCCAAATGGCATTAGAGCCTGCCTTTCAGGCGGTCATCGACGAGGCGGTTGGGACCGGCTGGGAACGCTCGGAGGTTTTGATCGCTCTATATGAGATCGGCCTGGCGATTGCCTCCGCTGAGGAAGAAAACGGGCACGTCAGCAACATCCTAAGGAAAGCGTTTAAGTCCCCTCCCCGCCTCGGAGGTTGACGGTCATCAGAATTAATCCTTTTTCGGTTCTGAGTAAGAACCCGGTTCCATGTCGGTTCTTTATCGGTTCGAACTCAGTTGGAGCTTGGTTTAAACTGAGTTCGAAGTTAGAATGTGGTAACTTCTCACCTGTATAGAAGTGATAGAGAACTCACTTCGAAGGCGGTTCGAACCGAAAAGGAAGCGGCCACAATGCCTGTTATCGTCTTGTGCTCCACCAAGGGTGGCGTAGGAAAATCAACGACAGCTCTCGTCCTGGCGCAGGTCTTTAGCGCAGCTGGTAAGGCTACGACCCTAATAGACGCTGACCCCAACCAGCCACTTGCTACCTGGGCGAAGAGGTTTTCCGGCAATGTCCCAGAGAACCTCCACGTTCAGGGCGGGATCAACGAGGAGACCATTGTCGACGCGATCGACACGGCCGCAGCTCAGCATCCTTTCGTGATCGTGGATCTCGAAGGATCTGCGAACCTGACTGCGAGCTATGCGATCAGCCGCGCCGATCTCGTTCTTATCCCGATGCGGGGCAAGCAGCTTGATGCGGACCAGGCGGGCAGGGTGGTTGCGCTGATCGAGCGTGAAAGCAAGGCCTTCCGGAGGCGCATCGAGTACCGGGTGGTCTTCTCCATGGCGACCGCACTTGTGACAAAGGAACTGAAGCACATTCGTGCAACGCTAGAGCAAAAGGGCATCCCAATTCTTCCAGCAGCATTGAAGGAAAAGGCTGCCTTCAGCGCAATGTTCCAGATCGGCGGCACCATCTTTGATCTTACAGACGAAGACGTGTCCAATCCAAAATCAGCGATCGACAATGCCAAGGAACTAGCACTGGCGGTCACCAATACACTAAAGGAAGCAGAGGCAGCAGCAGCATGAGCAAGGAAAGAGCAGGACTGGATCTCGACCTTCCAGACTTTCAGCCAAGGCCGAAGCCCCCAGCGGTTGATAGAGCCGAGGTGCGCGAAGCGGCGGAACGTTCGGGCTTCACGGCTCGCCATGCGCCTGTGCCATCCGCACCGGTATCTGCGCCTAGCCAGACCCAGACGTTCGACGCGCGCAGCCTGCGCCGATCGACCAAGACAGCGAAGCTCAACATTGCTGTGACAGAGGAAGTTCGCCAACGGTTTTGGACGCTCGCCCAGAACATCGGTACTTCGGACGGGCAAGAGGCACTGGTTGCGATGATGAATGCAATTGAAGCTGAATTGAACGGCTCACGTTGACGCGGATTAACGTGCTTGCGCTGACGCGAGTTAATGCGCGTCAGCGTGCGTCAACTTAGTTTGACGCGAATGCTTCAAGATGAAGGACAAGAGCCATCTCCCTCCCTCATTGACTCCTGATACAATGAGAACATAATAGGAACAAATGCCGCAAGAGAGTGGCTTGCCCCTATTATTTGCAGAGGAAAGCGCCTTGGCGCAAAGGAGAAGTCATGTCTGCAGTTGAGACAATGGACCTGCCAGAACGGTCAGATGTTGACCTCGCACTAGCCTATCATGATGGTGATGCGGTTGCGACGATTGCGACACTTCTGGAAGATCTCAAGCACCTCCGCCAGCAACTCTTACTGGCGGAAGGCGCGATGAGCCGGGGCATGACAAGAGGCTGGATGCCGAGTTTTGAGCGCGACTAATGCCAGCCGGATACTACGCAGGCCGTTCGCATCCCTATCGTGACAACAAGATACCGAAGCTTTCGACCGCGCACGAAATCGGCCAGTTTGTCCGGCTGGATTGCATCATATGCAAGATTAGCCGTTACTACCTGCCGGAAGACATCCAACAGCTTTGCGGTGACGTCAACGCCTTCCAGCTTCGGGGTCAATTTCGTTGCGAGCGTTGTGGACATAGAGACTCAGTATCAGCGTCGTTCGTGACACTGCTGGCACGCGAAAAGGTTGGTCTTATCGTGAGACGGCTCGAACGGATTGAAGTGAAGCACGTTCCGATATGGAAAGACGTCAAACTCTAAAAGCGGGGAGGAATGCATGTGTAACCTCTACAACGTCTCGACCAACCAGGACGCCATAAGGGCGCTGACCAAAGCGCTTGATCGGCTGGGCAACATGCCGCCGTCGCAAGACGTCTATCCTGACTACCCTGCCCCTATCGTCCGCAACAATGACGGTGAGCGTGAGCTGGTCATGGTGCGATGGGGAATGCCCTCGTCTCGCAAAGCGCTGCTCGACGCAGCCACCAAGCGTGCTGACAAGCTCCGGGCCAAAGGCAAAGACGTTGATTTCGACGAACTGCTGAAGATGGAGCCCGATGGCGGCACAACCAACATCCGAAATACATCCAGCGCCCACTGGAAGCGTTGGCTGGGCGTCGAAAACCGTTGCGTGGTGCCGTTGACACGCTTTGCCGAACCAGACCCAGCCAGCAAGGTCGACGGAGGCAGGACGCCGAATGCCTGGTTTGCTGGAGACGAAAGCCAGCCCCTGATGTTCTTTGCAGGCTTGTGGGCGCCGCAGTGGGAGAGTGTTCGCAAGGTAAAGGAAGGGCTGATCAAAGCGGACCTCTATGCCTTCCTGACCACTGAGCCGAACGGCGTTGTCGGCCCAATCCATCCGAAAGCGATGCCGGTCATTCTACGTAGTGAAGAGGATATCGAAACGTGGCTGACAAAGCCGTGGGAAGAGGCAAAGGCGCTACAGCGGCCGCTGCCAGATGAGCAGTTGATCAAGCTGGCAAACTGATTGGAGTTACCATGTCGAAAAAACTGATCGTCCTTGCAGCGTTCAAGCGCGGCGACGAAGGCGAGTTTATTCCGGCCTTCGACCCTCGTCAGATCGATACGGAAGAACGTGCGACGCGTGAAGCCAGGCTGTTGGCGACCAGCTACCCCAGCGTTGTGGCGTGGAGCCGGGAGGCCGATCCGGACATCGGGGAATACGGTCCGCCGACGATACTATTCAAGCAAGGTGAGCTTCCGGACTTGGAATAGTTTTGGTCTTTGATGGCGAATGTCGAACACGCCTATGAAGGACAGCGGCGGGTCATTAGTCCGCCGCCACCTGGATATGTAGGAGTTAGCTCAAGGGCAAATTGGCAGGCATCGGTTTCTTGCCATCGAGGATGATAACCTCGCCTACGTTTTTGCCAGCGCCGCCAGTGACCGTGTATGTCAAGCCGACATCAACCATCGGGAAGGCAGCGAACGTTTCCCTGACGCCAGGGGTGTCATTGAGCGACACCATAAACCTGCCCTTGATCCGGCCGAGCCGGTCGGCCAGCGCCGCAAAGCTTTCCCTGCTGAAAACATGCTTCCCATAGTCGTTCTCGCAGCCCCAATAGGGCGGGTCGAGATAGAAGAGCGTTTCCGGCCGGTCGTAACGATCGATGAATTCCGACCAGTCGAGGTTTTCGATTACGACGCGAGAAAGGCGTTCGTGCACTGCCTCGAAGATAGGCCCGAGGCGGTTGATGTCGAAGCGGGCAGGGCCGGTGGTGTCGACACCAAAATTTCGCCCGGTTACCTTGCCGCCAAACGCCAGGCGCTGGAGATAAAGGAATCGAGCAGTGCGCTCCAAGTCGGTTAAGGTAGTTGGATCCGTATCAGTCAGCCGCTCAAATTCGCGCCTGGACGTGATCTGGAATTTCATGATCTCCATGAGTTGCGGATAGTGCCGCTGCAAGATCCGGAACACGGTTGCAACATCACCCGAACGATCGTTGATAACCTCTGATCGAGGGATGAGCGATCGGCGGAAGAAGACGCCGCCCATACCGACGAAGGGCTCGGCATAGAGCGTATGAGGAATTTGCTCGATCAGCGAGGCCAGGCGCTGGGCGAGTTGTTTCTTCCCCCCGAGATAGGGTGCGGGAGGAGATACGGGTCGAACACTTGTGAAATCAAACAAGTCCATTGTCAGTCATCATTTCTCGTGCCATTCCCGCCAGGCCTGCGCAGGCCTCGGGTGTGGCGATGATGACCTCAGATTGCCAGGCGGGGCTAGACTGCAATCAAAACCCGCCGCTGCAGCTTGAATGAGCTGCGGCCGCCCGATGCAGGGCAGCGAGCAGGGCCGGGCGGTGTTGAACCGTCCGGCCACATTCAGCATTCCATCTGGAATGTGAATTTCCGTGTACGTTTAATCTTGTGCGTTTTTGATTTTCCGTGTACGAAAAATACATGAAGATCACTTACGACGAAAACAAGCGCCTAGTGAATATCGAGAAGCACGGTCTCGATTTCGCCGATCTGACGATCGATTTCTTTGCAGACGCTTTGATCGTTGGTGCAAAGCAGGGCCGATACATGGCTATCGGTGAGTTTCAAGGCATCGTGGTGATAGCCGTGGTGTTCCGCCCACTTGGTTCAGAAGGTCTGTCGGTCATCTCTATGCGCCCGGCAAGCACAACGGAAAGGAAGCACAGATGGACGTGAAATTCTCATCCAAACGCCCGCTCACTCCGGAGGAAGAGGCCGAGATCCAGCGGCTTATCGAATCCGATCCGGACGCGCCGGAAGCAACCGACGAAGCGCTGGCAAATGCGCGTCCCTTTCGGGAGGTTTTCCCAGATCTTGCAGCAAGCATTGATCGAGAACGCGCAAGTCGAGGCCGAGGCCGTCCGCCTGTCGAAGCCCCGAAGGTGGCCGTTACGATCCGGTTGGAACCGGAAGTCATTGAACGGTTCAAGGCGCAGGGCGGCAAAGAATGGCGCGGCAAGATGACGGATGCTCTTCGCAAAGCTGCAGGCTTGTAGGCTTGAAAAGCGTTGGTGCCGCCAACGCTTTATGGATCGCCGATTATTCGCCGACGATCTTCTTGCCGTACCACTTACTGAGCATGACCTCGGAGCCGCGAGGGCCGAGGTAGGAGAGGGCAGCCACAAGGGCCAGCGCTGCCGTCTGCTGCAGGCCTAGCCATCCGGCCAGACCGTCTCCGATGACTGCCATGCCGATCGCGATCGGCAGTTCATACAGGATCTCGATGCCGAAAAGCTTCCGGCGTCCTTTTCTTGCTTCCACGGCGTGCCACATCGCACGCCCTGCAAACGAGCCGAACAGGATGGAACCGGCTCCGCCAAGCCAGGCTGCCATCATTTCGGCCAGTGTTTTGTAATTCTCGCTCATTCTCTTGTCGCTTCTCCGGATAAGGCGGATCGGTAGTTAGCCCACCAGGCTCGGCATGCCCGCGCCTGGTCGTTTCTGTTTTCCCGGAGAACCATCCAGCGATCCTGGACAGAGACCCATGGGGTGCCAGCACTCGGCTGCACATGGGCCATCTCGGCTGTGCAGTTTTCTGGCAAGTCACGCGGCAGGTTTGCGGCCAACCGCTTGTTTGATTGCTCGACCGCCCGCGCAGCACTCAACCGTGCGTGCATAGGCTGACATGACACCAGCAGCAGACAGGCAATTACTGCAAGCGTTTTTGCAACCATTTGAGGTCCTCCGGGCTGGGGTAGGTCACACCCGGAGTGGCGCGCGCATCTGCCTCGCGTTCATCAAGTGCGGTCTGTCGTTCTGCGGCAAGTTTCGCCAGCGCCGAGGCTCGCTCCCGATCGGCAGCGGCGGCATCCTCGGCGATCTGTCGAAGGCGTCTTTCTTGATCCGCCGTCGCCTGGAGCGCTACCAGCTCCGCACGCGCAACCATGCCCTCGACCGCCGATCGCTTGGCTAATTCCACGCGGCCAAGTGCGATGTCGCCGACGATCGGAATATCAGCGAGAACCTTGATCCGGTTCAGTCCAGGAATGCCCTCATAGAAACCCAGCATGGCAAGGAACATGCAGCCAGTTGGGCCAATAGCTCGCAGGAGTTCGAACAGCACCTGCATCACAGACCACTGACACACAGTTCGGCTTCGCCAATGCGCTGCGCATCCCCCATTTCGCGGCGATTGACGAGACCCGTTAGCACCCGGCCGCCTGCCTTGTTAAAAGCGGTTTGGGCTTCGCAGGCAGCATTCCATTTGCTGGCATCAATCATGCGTTTGGCTGTTGATCGACACCACGCGCCAACGCCGAAATTATAGGATCCGGAAATCATTGCAGCGCGAACGCTGACAGGTGCCTGGGCAAGCTTGGGAGCGCATCTGACGATCGGCTGCTGGTAATCGGAAAACGTCCGAGAGATTAGCATGTCGCGGCATTCCGCTGGCGTCTTTACCATCCCGAGGCGCACGTTCTTGGTTTCGCCCCAGCAGATGGTTGGGATACCCACGCTATCGAGGTAAGCGTTCGTGCGAAGCCCTTCCCACGGCATGATCAGCTTTTCCGCAGCAAGGACCACCGCAGGGTCCATCTGCCCATTAGGGGCATAGGCGTTATATGCGGCGTAGCTACCGGCTGAAATCCCAGCCAATACGGCAGCAATAGCCGCCTTCCCGCGCCTGGTCGAAGTAATCTTATGGATTGGCATCGGTCATGTCCTTTTGAGCAAGCAGGCGGGCGATAAAAGCCGCAGCCGTGGTGACGGCGGAAAGGGCGGCAAAGATGCCAGCGGGGATGGGGAGGGGGAGCAACGGCAAGACGACCTCTGCGCCAGACAGGAGACCGGCAGCAATGATCAGGCGGACGGACCAGGCGCGTTTCAGCACCTGCCGCCAATTGGCGATCAGCATGGAATTGATTCCTTTGGTGGTGGGTGCAACCTAACAATAGGTCAGGTATCGACTTTTGCGCGCATTCGCTTAAAGCTGCGCAATCATTTGAAGGAGGCAGGCATGGCTACGATAAAAACCAACATCGCGCTCGATATGGAGAATCATCGGGGCGCGACACAGATCGTGTCAGCCACTGCCACCGAGGTCACGTATACCAGCGGATCGCTGACCAGCGTTTACAGAGGCGTCGGCCTGGTTACGTTTGGCGACAGCATTGGATATGGCACTGTCACAGGCTTTTCCGAATACGTGAATGGATCGCTCACGCTTGATGTTTCGGGCTTCAGCGTATCCGCAGTAGGCGTTGCCCCCACCATTACGACCGGGAACATTGGGATGCTGTTCCGGTCTATCTTGGGCGGGAATGACGTGATTTATGGTTCAGCCTTCGATGACAATCTGATCGGCGGAGCCGGAAAGGACACGTACTATCCGGGCGCTGGTACAAATATCATTCGCGATGGCAGCGGACAGGATGTTGCGGTGCTGACGGGACAGTACAAGCAGTACACCGTCAGTGGTTACCTGGAAGGCAACACCTCCTTTAAAACATTTGCCCATCAGGACGGGACATCGAAGACCTCGGTAGCAGGTGTCGGACGCATCCAGTTCGATGACGGAACCCTTGCACTTGATATCAGCGGCAATGCTGGACAGGCCTACCGCCTATACAAAGCAGCCTTCGATCGGGCTCCGGAAAACGACGGCCTTAAATTCTGGATCGGGACGCTGGATTCTGGAACGACTCTGAGGACCGTGACGCAGGCATTCATCGATTCGGCGGAATTTAAGACCCTGTATGCTAACGCCCCATCGAGCAGGGATTTTGTTCAGAAGCTTTACCAGACTGCACTGCATCGAACGGGCGATGAAGCAGGCGTTTCCTTCTGGGCGTCCAAGCTCGATGACGGAATGTCCAAAGCCCAGGTGTTGTCCTACTTTGCAGAAAGCGCGGAGAACGTGGTTGGTGTAAGCGGTCAGATTTCGGACGGCATCTGGTACGTCTGAGACAATTGCCGGCGATGGACAGGAAAGCTTTCCGTGCATCTGGCCTCCACACAAGAGACATGGGAGTAGGCAGCGCAGGAGGCCGCTGCTCCCTCAGATGAGGCAAATTACTTTGCGCCCGGCTCTTTGAGGTCGAGCTGGGTAGTTGAGCCGCCTGAGCGGTTGGCACGGTGGCCGACGCTGTCAATCCGCCATGGTCCGTCGATATCCGGCTTGGCTCCGGATAGAATGAAGATGCCTTCGGCTTGCGCCTCTGGCGCAAGATCAAGCGTTACGTTCCCACCGCCCTTGTCTCGCTTGGCTTCACCTTTGCGGCCTTTTGTGCGCCGCTTGGCCTGGTCTTTGTCAGCCAAGGGCAGGCGGATGATGTTGTTGCTGTCTGGAGCATCGTCATCGCTCTCAAATTCAACTTCTTCTTCGACGAACTTTGCTGTCGCGCGATCGAAGTAGCGCGCCTTTGACTTGCGCCAGGCACCACGTCCTGTAAACGGCGCTAGATCCCAATTAATGACATTGCCACCTGGACCAACGATACCTTGAACCGAAGCAAGCGAGGTGCTCCCTCGCTCGACCAGGACGGCCTCACGACCGCGGAGTTTGAACGTACCGTTGATTTCGCGCGCCAGGCGTTCGCCGATGTCCAGAAAGCTTTCGTGCTGCGCAGACCAATAAGGAGCTCTGATGCTGGCAAGCGACGGGTCGAGACGAATCGAGAAACCGGCGCGCTTAGCAGCCTCCTCCATAAACTCTCCCAACGTAGCATCGTCCTTATGGAAAGACTGGATTTGCTTTGCCTTGCCCCTGGTATCGAACCCTTTTGCTGTAATCGGGATCAGTCGGCCGCCCCCACGCGAACCAGTGCTCCGGGCAGTTTCGATTGTCCCTTGGAAGACTTCACGGCCCTTCAAGACGACAGTGATGTCCAGACCTTCCATATCAAGCGCGATCTGCCCACCGGTATCGTCGAGAGTAAGGGAGCAACTGTCACTCGTCGTGCCAGCCTTGTCTGTCACGCTGATATCTATGAGGTACGGGCGCAGCACACCTGTTCGGTCCTTGCCTCCAATATCTACCTCCCAATCAATCGACCAGGTCGCCTGCTGAGAAAGGTCATGGAGAACGCCATTGATCCATTGCTGCATGGCTAATCCTTGAACAGGCTACGCTGCTGCAGGCGAGACACTTCCTGCACCGGAAGATCCGGCAACAGAAGACTGGTGCCGAGCGACAGTATGGCCCCCTGATCGGCAAGCCCTGGGTTGATCCTGAGAGCTTCATTGATCAGCTTACGCCCACGCACTCCGTACTTGCGATGCAGGAGCAACTCGACCGTCAGGCCAACGCCGCGCACAGTAATCTTTTCCGGCATCACAAACCTCCAAGAGAAGCGAAAAGGGACAGAAGGCCGCCGACAACAGCGAGGCCATCTCCGGCCTGCTCTTCCGCCTGTTCAAGCGTGATCGTGTAAAGCACTTCGAAGCCAATGCCGTTGCGCTGGATCTCGCGATGCTCCTCCGAGATCTCCTTGATGGCGTACCAGCCGTGGCGGGTTCCATCACCCCTCATGAGCGGGAAGCGTGTCCCCGCCCTTCGCATTGTGTGAAGTAATTCCAGCTGTTCCAGACCACCTGTCCGCGTCGGCAGTGCGGTCCCGGAGATAACGAAATCGTCTTCTCCTTCACCAGTCCGCTCCTTCCGCTGTAAACCGCCAATGACTGGCTTCGCCACAAGGCCGCCGGTCGCCGTCCTTCGCACGGAATCTGCAGAGAGCGGACGCGTGTCGAGGACAACAGCACCAAGAAGATACTGCATTGTTTCATCTTTCTAAGGAGCCAGTTTCGGTAGATCAGTTACCAAAGTCACCGGTCGAGGCTTGAACGCCGCTTTTTGCAGAATCGACGTATTGCCCTACCGCCCGTGCAACAGCCTGGGCGTCCGATGCCTCGTTGATTACGAAATTGAAGACGCTGGGCGGCGGCATGTTGGCAATGGTTACAGGCCCTGCAAGCGCCACCGTTGGCGTGCCTGATAAACTGACAGACGGAGTGCCTTCGATTGATACTCGGCGCCCCATGTCGACATCATCTGCAGCCTTGCCAGGCAAGTTGTTTGTAGTGCTACCAAACCCCATTTGCCGGGCACGACGTGCTTCATCCAAAGCCATAGACGCCGCCAGGGGGAGGGGAACAAGTGGCGCGTCAAGCGGACGATTTTGAGTAACTGCAGGTCTCGATGCAGGGCGCTGGCTGAGAAGCCGGACCGCTTCAAAGACATCCTTGTCCGTTTCTGTCTTTGGCCCAATCAAGTCCGACCAGAATGAGCCGTCCTTTTTGGTAAACCTCGGATCATACGTTCCCCTTGACGGGCTCGCCCTGTTCAATTCTTCCGCAGCAGCGAGGGCAAGTTCGCGCCGTTCCCCGGCAGTTGGTTTTCTCAACGGAATCGGAATTTGACCCGTTGAAGAACCCAACGCTCCTTTGTCACCATAGCTGCCTCGGGAGGGATCACCCAATCTCTGTTGGCGTTCCCCTCCAGCTCGGCGACCCTCATTAGCTGCAATCTGTCGCTCAAGGCGCTCGATATCCTGGAATACCGATTTAGATTGCTTGCGCCCGACGCTGACAAGTGCATCCTCATAAGCTTTGCGGATTTCCCTTGTCCCAGCATCCGGATTAACGGCCTTGTAGCGAGCCTGAAAATCAACCTGTTGCCGAGCCCGATCGGCGGCCGACATTCCCTCTCGGGCTGCCTCGGCAGCTTCCCGACGATCAACCTGGTCTGTCACGGTTTCAAGGATAGGGTTGAGCGCCTCCGCTGCACGCGCGCCACTCTGGGTAGCCAGCTTGTCCAGAAGTGTCATCAGCTTCTGGATTTTTGCAGCACTGCCTTCGACGGCCTGATTGAAGTCTCTCATCGTAGAGCCATCAACACCCTTCAGGCTCTGCCGCATCTGGTTCAGCGCGTCACGCTGCATGATGAGGGCACGGACACCCTTCTGCATTTCAGAATCACCGAAGAGCAGCGGGATCTTGGAAAGATCGCCCTTCGTCGCTTTCTGAGTAAGGTCCAGAAAAACGTCCAGAACGTCTTTGCCGCTCTTGCGGGCATCGTTCAGCCCCTTGCTGAGATCGATGCCCATTTTTTTGAATTTCTTCCTCGTCTCTTCAGTTTCCATCTTCTGAAATACGTTGCCGAGGTAGGTAGCTGCCTCGCCAGATGAACCGGCCTGGTTGCGCACGATCTGCAACATGGCAACCATCTTCTCTAGGCCGTCGGTCCCTTTGTAGCCAAGAGCCGAAAAGGCAGGCAGCAGCGATGGCAGATACTGCGCCATGTCTTTCAGCTCGAACTTACCTGCCTTACCGCCAGCGACAAGGATATCGAACGCATGCTGCATTTCAGTCGCGCTAATTCCGAGCGATCCAGCGAGCGCATCTGAAGAGCGAGCAATATCCTCGACTGCAGCACCGGACGCCTGCGCCGTCATGGCGACAGACGGCAGAAAGGCCATGGATTCCTCCATGCTACGACCGGACGCGACCAAGGCATCGAGGCCTGATGTCACTTTTTCGATTGGTAGGTAGGTGTCGTTCGCGACTTTCTGGAGATCTCGCATCGTATTGCGAACGGTTCCAAATCCCTTTTCACCAGTGATCGCAATCCGGTTGACGCGGTCCTCAGCTTCCGCGAATTTCGTGTAGGCAGCGACTTGGCTGGCGACCACTGCGGCCACTGCCGTTGCGCCTCGAGCCGCCCACATCATCATGTTCGCCTTCCGCTCCTGAGCCTCCTGCTGGCGTGCGATCATGAGATTTTCCATCGCACGATCAGTGCGACGCAGATTGGCACCGCGTTGCGCCAGCTCCAGCTCCCGCTCGGCCCGCTTCAAACGATCAAGGTTGCCGATGACAGTACGGACGCCTGCACCTGTCTTATCGCGCAGGTCGACCACCATTGTAGCCGTCATCTTGCCTGTCATGGGATTACCCCTCGCTTATGAATTGCGGAACAATGTCGTGGAAGATCTGGTGAACGGCCTCACTGTCTGGCCACCGCAGCGCCTTGATGATGAGCGGGTCAACTCCGGCCAGTTCCGCCAGCAGAAGACGGCGGGAGGCGTTCTCGTTATTGACGTAGTCGTCAATCTGACCTTGTGACGGCAGCCTCAATGTGATCTGGCGCAGCCATTTCCCATTGACCTTCAACGGCACCAGCAAGGTATGAGACCGTGCCCCAGCTTTCGGGTCCACCGCTATCGTGAGCGCAGGCTCAAAGGGGCGATCAGGCAGATCGCGATCGTCAGCCGCGGTGCCTGAGTGCTCTGGCTCAAGGTCTGGGAAATCGAGGTCAAAACGTGTCATGGTCATACCTTCGAAGTGAGCAGCTCTAGGCTGCCCACCAATGGGTTTGGATTAGATGCCAGCTGCGGCGCGATCTTCAGCGGTGAGAGAGATGCCCAAGCGGCGGATTTCGCTTTCTTGGTGGTCTGCGTAGAACCACGGCTTACCGTCGATGTTCAGATCAATGTGCGTGATCTGCTTGATGGCGGAATTGCAGCCCTTGAATTCGGCTGGCGACGCTTCGTCCGGCGACCATTCGACAATGACGCCCTCGACCTCAAGGCGAACCGGAATGCGCCTTCCCTTGCTATCACGCATGGCCGCTGCCATCGTCCATCGATCCTGAATGCCAGGCATCAAATCCTGATCGAACCCATTGACACCAATGGACAGCTCGACCGGCTCAAGTTTCGGGATGTAATAGTCGACGTCCATGACGCTGCCGCCGGCCGATCGGGAAACTGTCTTGAACTTGAAGCCACCAAGAACGACCTTCTCGAGGATTGTTGTGCGGCTGTCTTCTGCGGCCGATGAGCGTCGGAAATCGACCATAGTCATGACGAGGAATGGCTTTTGCGCCATATCTTTATCCTTTCAGAGGAAATGAAGAGGAGGCCCGCGAAGATCGCGAGCGATTGCGTCGTCAGGCCGCAGAAGCCAAGCGCATGATGATGTCGCCAACCAACCCTTCGACTGCAGGGCGGTAGCGACGGATTGTATGATCCGCGAGCTTGAAGCCAGGCGCAGGTTCCATCGCGATATCGAGTGACAGCTTGCAGAGACGGATGTTCTCAGGGCTGTTTTGATCGAGCTTGAACATCGTTTCCTTAGGGGCGTATCCGAGGATATTCCCATCCACCTTATGGTCGCGCAGCGCGTAGGCAATCGAATTGATCCACGCTTCAGCCATCGGCACGTCGATCGTATTCTTGCCCAGGAACTGACGGGTGATGCCAATAAACTGCGTGACGATGTAGTCGGTCCCGCGCACCTGGTGCATCTGTTCCCACAGTGTCGATGTCTGAGCATTGTCGAGACCGATGAACACAAAACCACCGTCAGCAATCGCTCCATCGATCCCGGTTTCACCCTGGTCGACGATCGCAACATTGGCCGCGAGCATTTGCTGACCTTCAGTCGATCCGTCGAGAAGGTTGAACCGAATGTCGCGCGAAAGTCCGGCTAGGCCATAAATTGGCTGGTTGGCAAACGGCTTGAACGGAAGCCCTTTGTTCTCGTTATCGATGCGGGCGATCAAACCAGCGACACGCGGACCCATAGGACGGGTAACAACATTCTCGCCTTCGTAGACGCGGGCCGCAACGCCGATCGGCATGATCCGCTCTGACGTGAGGAACTCCCGGTCCTCGATCGCCTTAAGGGCGGATGTGTCATTCACGTCGACCGGAGCGATTGCGAGGATCTTGCCGAGGTTTGCCTCAAGAGCCGTGAGAACCGGGCTCGCAGTGTCCGCATCTGGGCGGAATGAAGTGCGACCCGCAACAACGATGCGCGGCGTAGCTTTGACGGCGCTGGGGATTTCAGCCAACGCGTTGACAGCTGCAGCAATGGCGGCTGCGGTTACCGCAGGATTTGCGCCTTCCTGGACGCGGTAGATTGTTACGTCCGCACCGCGATTGAGGCTGTTGAGCTGATCATTGATACCTTTCACAGCATCAGCAAGAAGTCCCGAACCCAGAGCCTCGACCGCATCTGGATCAGAGGAGGAAATCCGCTTCGGGGCATCGATCGGGAATTCGGTATTCGATGCATCGGCGGATGTTTCGATGACGAGAATTTTCGAGAAGTCTGCTCCAAGCACCGGCGCTGGCTCGGTGTTTGGACGGAAGAACTGCATGCCAAAGGCAGGTGCGGTCATTAGAGGGTCTCCGTAAAGACGCGCCTGCCCGTCAGCGCTGGATTATGGGCAACAAAAAACCCGCCTCGAGGGGCGGGCTTTGTTCAGGTTTTGCTCGGAACTTACATTGGCTCGATGCGGTGAGTGAGCATTACCGCCGCCTTGACGGCAGCCAGGCGCTCAAGTGGTAAATCCAGCATTGTCATGGCACCCACTGCACTGTTGCGTCGACCCTCTTGGATGGCTTCCGCCGCCTGATCCACCGCCTCAAGAATAAGGGCCGCATCGCGCTGCATAACGCTGATCAGATGCTGGAATGATACGATTTTCTGCTGTTCTTCGGTCATTGTGTTTCGTCTCCGTTTCCAATGCCGATGTTTTCGCTCTGAACGCACGGAAAGTGGAGCAATGTCAGTGCTTTAATCGGTTTGTCGAAAACTGTATTTGCTCGGACCCACGCAAGAGTGCGGATCCGAGCAATGACTTTGCTGAGCCGTCAGGATTGCCCCGCCGCCCACATCCAGAGCGCGTCGATCTGCTCTTCTGGCAGGCCCATCGCGACACCGATCTGGTTCACGAGCGGGTTTGTCCGCTGGTAGGCTTGCGTGTCCTGCCAGTCGATCAGCGCCGCCTCTCGCTCCAGCGCGTCGGCAATGGTGCCGATTTGCGCCTCAACATCTGCCGAGGTGACGCCGATCGACAAGAGCCCGTTGCGGAGCTGCTTGCGGGTGAGCGTTGGGAAGAAGGGCGTCGATGGATCGATGACGGGTGGCGTGTCGGGGGTTGGCGGATTGACGAAGGCCGTGCCGTCATACTCGGCAAACTGCCGTGTGTCAGGCGGGCACTCTACCCAGATCCAGTCAGGCGGGTAGCGCCCTTCTGGATCCCATTCGATGACTTCGGCAACCATGCCGATGAGAGCCGGTTGGCGGGTTTCTGCGTTGATAATGCGTGCGAAACTCATAGCTGCACCTCGTCCCAATAGATAATGCAGAGACCATCGCCGCCTGCGCCACCTAGGCCTGATATGACAGAGCCGCCTCCGCTAGCTCCATTGCCACCATTCCCTCCCGCGCCACCCGACCCACCGGCACCTGCACCGCCGCCGCCGCCAAGCCCACCTTGTCCGCCGACAATTTGGCCAGAACTTGTTGAGTTTGCAGCCCCTCCAGCGCCTACTCCGCCGTTACCTGTTGGTCCGTTCGCGTTAGACCAAGTTGCGCCACCGGCGCCGTCAAAATCGACCAGATCCCACCAGGGTTGGCTCTCGCCACTGTCGCCGCGAGGGTAAGTTGCGGAAGTGCTCCAAGGTATCCCGCCTTTGGACAAAAGCCCAGGCGCACCCTCCGACCCGACGCTCGAACGATGGCTCGATGCGCCGCCCGATGCCCTAGCAGGCCCTCCCCATCCAGCCCCGCCGGTTTGCGCCGACGCAAACCCGTTTGCAAATGGCGATGCGCTGGAGCAACCGCCATATCCCGCTGCGCTACCAGCCGGAGGAACCGCGCCAGAGCGATTGAACTGGTTCCCGCCCGTAGCTGCTCCGGCAGTCATTCCGGAGCCACCGTTGCGCCCGCCCGTTGCACCGGTCAGCACGAGATTGAGACCGCGAGCCGCACAAACAACTGATGTGGTGCCGCCGTCACCGCCGTTGGTAGCTTGGTTCGCGCCAACCCCGCCCGCACCGATGGTGATGGTAATCACATCGCCTTGCACATAATCACGCTCGTCACATGCCATGCCTGCCGAAGCGCCGGGGTACTGGTAACCACCACCACCGGCAGCGCCACCAGCATAGATCTTCATCTTGCCGGATTTCTTGACCGTAAAGCTGAATGAACCGGCGCGGAGCCACATTTCACGTCGCCAATAGCCGTTGGAGCCGGGACCGGCTGCTGTAATGGCCTTTGGAGACGTGGAGGCTATAAACTGAGATAGACTGCTCATTATTGAAGCTTCCAGGTTGTTCCGTTGTACCAGATCGTGAAGGTGCATCCGCTCACGTTGAGCGTCAGATCCTCATTGAGACCCATGATGGTTTTGCCGTTACGGGCGACGGTTACGGTTGACGTTCGGGATAGCACCCCGCCATCAATCAGGCGGATAGATGCGCCCGCTGCCGGATTGGCCGGGAGCGTAAGCGTGATGCCTGCCGTGATGATGCGGTAAGCCTTGCCAACCACGAGATTGGTGTTGGCACTGAGGAGGACTGCCTCAGCGGGCAGCATCTGGATAGCGGCGATCTGTTGGGCGACACTTGTCGAAAGCGCCGCCATATCCGCTTCGAGGCTGTCAAGGTCCGCATCAAGCTGAGCCAGCGCACTTTGCGCAGTCGAGCCAACGGCAAAACGGCCACCAGGCGCAACAGGCACGTTGACGGCCAGAACGCCGCCCGCCTGAAGGGCCGCGATGCGATCCTCTGCATCTGACAGCAGCCCTGTGATCTCCGTCACGCGCGCATTCAGGGCGTTCAGTGAAGGCGTCACCGAATATTGCAGCCGCCCCTCCGCCAGGGCAATTGCCGCCTCGGAAACCGCATCCTCGAAGCCTGCCGCTGTCTCCTGCAAAGCCGTTAGCCGCTGCGAGATCGACCCGAAGATCTCGTTCAGCGTTTCCGGGCCAAGCTCTGTCGAGTTGTCGATGTAATAGTTATTCGATGGCGTAGGCTGTATCGATGGCATCCTCGCCCTCCTGATCGACGATCTTGTTCAGCAATTCGCCCTTGGCCCTGTGCTCGTCGGAGCGGGCATAGCGCCCGCCCTCTTTCAGCTTCACGGACTTGAGCAACCGGAACAGGTAGGTGGTTTCCGGCTCGTATCGCGGCTGGCTGGTGGTCTTCTTTGTGGCCATGGTTCTTCCTCAGTCTGCCATCACGAACACGCTCTCCCCGAACCATTCGTCGACACCAGTCTTGGTGCCTTCGATCTGGACGGCGGCGCTCGTTGTTGTCGGGATGCCGGTGAATGTCGCCGTCAGGCGACGGCGTATGGCGTTTTCCGGATCCTGCCAGATGCTGGTTGCGGTCGGGGTTCGCGTCACGCCACCGGAGATCAGCTTGACGGCTGCCGTATGTTCGGCGTCCTTCCAGCGATCGATGATGAGATCGACCGTCACCGCAGTCGTCGACAAGCCGAATGCAATCGACTTGCTGAGCGCGCGCATGTCGCCACGCGTGCGGCCCGTTTCACCACGCGCCTTGCTATCGAGCACAATCGCAGGAGCAAGATCGGTGGTGCCGACCATGATCAGGCGCAACCGGATCAGCGGCGGCAGGCCGTAGAGAATGTCGGCATTCTCCGGGCTCATGTCATACCACTGCGTATCGCCCTGCGGCTGCCACTGCCACAGCTGGCTTGTGCCGGAAGGAGCCCAACCGGACGCAACCAGACGCATGAAGGTGATGCCGTTTTCGAGCGTCAGCGGCTCAAACTCGACAACAGTGCGCGTGGATGCGAATTCGCAGCCAAGCAGCTCGAAGTCATAGTCCTCAGTCGGCGAACCGATGATGACCGCACCGTCGGTCATCAACCAGCTTGACCCTTGCGCGAACTTGTTATCGGTCGAGAAGGCGATCGCATGATTGCCGGTTGTGACCAATGACCAGGAGTAACGCTTGCCGGGTTCGATGAGTGCTGGCCGGATCGGGAACGTCACCATGCCCACAGCGAGATTGGCATGCGGAACCGTTACGCGCTCGATCGCGCGGTTCAGATCCGGCAGACCAGAAGCGCCGCATTCGTAGAGAACCAGGTGTACGTCACCGTCACCGCCGACGCGGGTGAATGGTATGCGGAAGCCAGTGACAATCATCGGCTGGCTGTTGAGCCAGGTCTGACCAATGACAGAGCCGTTGAGGCCAAATGTCTCAGTCACATAGTCCCAATAGACCTCGGTCCAGGTGGAAACCGAGACCGACTGAACGTCGTAGTTCTTGTGACCGGCAGAGGCCGGATCTGCATTCCATGCGCCACCGATGCCGTCCGTCGACTGGCCGACCACGTTGAAGGTCTCACCAGCAACTGCAAGCGTCTGACCGGGACGCGAATCGGCAAGGCCAGCAGCCGCCCAATCCTGCTGGTTCTGGCAGACCTGCACGACAGGACCATAGGAGACAGATGACCGCGAGATTTCGCGGCGAACCGGCGTGATGACCGTATGCACAATCTGCGAGATCGTTTTCGATCCCGTTCCGCCTGTCACCGAAAGCTTCACCTTCTCGGTGAACTTCGGCAGCATCAGGTTGTTACGGATGATCACATCGGGGTTGGCAGGGTTCAGCAGCGCGAGCTGCATATCTCGATAGGAGGCCCAGCCGAAGCGAATGCCTTCCTTGATACGGGCAAGCCAGAGGCTGTTCTGCGTGTCCCATCTGTCCGGCACCAGCGCACTGTCATACCAGTAGGCACGCGGATCGTTTTCAAACAGGCGCAAAGCCCGCTTCAATGCCGATACATCCAGACGAACCTGATTGAAGATCTCAGGACGCACCGCCTCGCGCTGTTTCGCGGAGATTGCCGACAAGTCTGTGCGGAGGGTCGCGGCAACCTGCTCGATTGCCTCCATGCGCGCTTCGAGGATGGTTACGCGACCTTCGACCTCGTACAGCGTCCTGGCGCGATTTTTCCCCTCCATCTCGATTGTCTGGATGCCAGTCTGTGCAAGCTTCACCCAGGCAACCACGCATTCGGTTTCAGCGACGGTAGGTTTGAGAGGCGTCGGCCCAGCAATCCCGGCCTGCACGAAACATTCGACCGTTAGATGTTCTGTTTTCGCAACGGCCTGCAGATCGGTCGCGCCGGTATCCACATTGGTCCGGACAGGACGCAAAGCGGTTTCTGTCACGGTTTTGCCACGCAAAAGCAACGCGACCCAGACAGTATCGCCGAGCACCAACGGCAGTCGTTCCGTCAGATCAACCGTAAAGGCGGCGTCCAGATCGTACAGCTTGTCGAACACCAGCAATCGACCGGGATTGATCACCACCTTCGTGGCTCCGTCCTGGCTGACGGTGACAGACGCATAATGATGCGGGTAGCCAGCAACATCGCCTGTGAGATTTTCGACGCTCTCAAAGACATGCTGGCCGATGGCGGTCACATCCTGCGAGACGATCTTTTCGTTCTGATTGAATATTTTACGCTTGGTCAAAGCTTCGTCCTCGCAAGGTATTGTCCGGCCAGATATCGGTCGCCAGCGCGCACGCGATCGCCAGCAGTCAGGACGCGGCGGTTCTGGAAATCGACAAGAAGTTCGGTGTGATCGTCGCCCTTGTTGGCGCGCAGCGCCTTCAGCGCCCGTTCGAACGGTTCAAGATCAACTTCGCCAAAGAAGTCTTCATCGGAGTAAGCGCCATCCATGAACGCGGCGTTCGGTTCTGCCGTTTCCAGCTTCACCAGATAGGTGGACTGGAACGGCGGATGATCGAAAATCGCGTCATCAAAGAAGCCCTCGTCGAAGATGGCGAGCGCCGGATAGGAGATCGCATCGACGAGCTCTGCATCGACCAGTGCCAGATAACGGATCGCACCACCGCGCGTGGTTTTGAGCGCAGCCAGTTCGCCCTCGTAAAGCGTGGAGACGCCCATGGCCTGGGCGACCGCTTCGCGCTTGCGCTCGATAGACCAGTCGTCAAACCAGAGGTCGAGGCTTGCCTGATAGCCGAGCCACTTCAGAAGATCCGGACGCGTCGTGTACGGGTTCAAGAGGTCGACATAGGGGACCGGCAGATCATCCGACATGCCAGCTGCAAGAGCGTGCTCAAACGCGCCGGAAGATGATGGTAGAAGCGTTTTCACGTCTCCCATGTTCGCACCTCAACTGGGGCGAAGAACGCCTCTAACTCTCGCGAACTGAAAGCCAATCTGGCAAATCGGCCGGAATATTTTCGCAATCCTCGAAGATAAAAGCGTCGAAGAACGACGATCCAGTTACCTCGCGATACGTAAAGCCAAAGTCGCGCACAACCTCGCTCGGGCGACGTTTGTCCCCGGCCAAGCCTTGTCCCATCAAATCTAGAATTATCCGCTTTGTCATGGCGAACCCTTATCATCCCCGCACCTCTACTGTGACAGTCAAACCCGTCATGACCGGGATTTTGTAAGGATCTGGAGCAATCACGACTGGCGCGAGATCACGCACCTTGATGACGTTAGGCCCATAGGCGCTGCCTGCCAGCAAACCGGCTGGAATTTCGCCGCCGATCAGACGACGATCCATTGCGGCGGCTTCGACGCGGGCGAGAGCTTCCTGCCGAATTGTTTCGGGAGCCGGACCATTGCCCGGCACCTCAATGACGAGGGACGGCTGGTATTCGACGCGAACGGCGGGTAGCACGACGATCGAGACACCTTCAGGTGCACGATTGATGTCTGTGACGGCATCGCGAACGGTCAGAAGCTCTGGCGTTGTCGGCACGCGCCCGAATGGGCCAGCGATGACAAGGTCGATATCACCGCGACGGCCATGGACCGCATACCCGTTCACCCGCGCATCCCACAGACCAAGCGTCTTGTCAGCGCTCTGCGGCCATGCCGATCGCGCGTCGTAAAGATAGCGCCCAGCCGACCCGGCAGCAGGCCTGTCGAAACTCTCAAGGAATCGCTGGAGCAACGAAGTATCGCTTTCCAGTATTTCCTCAGCCGTTGACGTCGCTGGTTGCACGATGAGCCGCTCGACGTTGCGGCTTGCTGCGACTGCGTCAAGATTTGCCCCGGAAGCCAAAGGGGCAAGAAGCGCCTTCAGCCCGTCGTTGACCCGGTTTCGGTCGAGGTTTCGCAGATAGCGCCAGGCGCGCGCTACGACGATTGCCGGGTGCGTTTCGAGATCCGCCTCAGTGAAGTCTTCAAGTGTTGGGTCGAGCTGCTGCTGCGCTGCCCATTCCAGAAGAAACCGAGCCTTGAAATCGGCCTGTAGCTGGTTGAGCGAAATGATCTCGATCGCTTGCGGTGCGGGCAGACGGGATAGATCAATGGCCGTTGGCGCGTAGGTCATCGTAACGTTACTCCACCATTGAAGCCGAGGCCAAATTCCACGACGCGCTCGACAGTTTGATCTCCCAGATGTCCGCGAGGGCGAAAATCTGCTTCAATGATCAAGCCTGCATGGCCCAACCTGATCTGTTCCGCGGATCCAGTCGCCAGGACGCGCCGGACCCGGAAGCGCGGCTCCCAGACATCGATCGCTGTTGCTATGAGTTGTTTCCACGCAGCAAACAGTGCAGGCGTCATTGCGCGACCAAGCAGCTCAACCACGCCGCCGCCAAACTCTCTGAGCAAGACGACATCGCCGATACGGGTCGAGAGCGTAAAGATTACAGCTTGGTATGCGCTCTCCAGATTGGAGACCCGCTTGCCCGTTCGTCGATCAAGCCCCACCATCGCCAGGCACCTTTTCGGTGATCCGACCCAGCGATAGCTCATAGAGAGCCTCTGAAGGCGTCAGTTCCACCGTCTTGCCGGTCACCTTCTTGCCGTTGATACGATCAACACCTTCAGCGACCTGATAAGTCATAGTGCTACCCTCGCGCGCAGCCTGCGCTGCCACGGTCTTTTTCGCCATCACTGGCCTCCATTTATGTTTTTCAGTCGTCAGTTGGACGGAGGGGCTGTGTCTGCGGAGCCCTTTTCAACGCCACCGTGAATATGGCTGGAGCCAATATTCTTGCCGTCGTGAGTGACTTTGCCACCCTCGATCTTCAAACCGGCCTCGCTGATTGTAATCGTGACGCCGCCTGCTTTGATGACCAGCGCGCCGTCCTTTATCGAGATCCGAACACCTGCATCGTCAAAGATGTTTGCCTCCAAATCATCGTTTGGCGACTTGTGTTCGTCCGAGTAGCCACCACGCACCAGCATTCCCTGCCGGGGATCTCCGCCTGGATTGATGGCAACCATGATCTGGTTTTTTTTGAGCGGTACGGATGTCTTGCCTGTTTCCGGATGTGGGTAGAACGGCGAGAGGAACGGCTTGCCGTCCTCGCCTTCTCCAAGTTTCAGACGGTAGCCATTCTGAGCATCCATGACCTCGACCGTGCCCACCTGGATCATGCGAGCGACGGTGTTCTTGAGCGCTTCCATTTCAGCGCGCAGCGCGATCAGCTCATGGATCATCCACAATCTCCACCGGATTTGCGTCTTTGATGTTTAAGACGGCGATTTCGAAATCGACTTCCTCATCGACGATAAGCGGACCCTGGCCGATAACAGCCATATGTTGGCGAGAGGCGAACAAGGTTGATTGCAGCTTGCGCCAATCCGGCCAGTCACCGCCCTCTGCAAGCAATGTGCGCCACTCTTCGGCGAGAGGCGCATAATCCTCGTCTTCCGACATGAGGTCGAGGCCCAGCGCGATCGGCTCCGGGATGCTGTCACCCGGCTTCGGCTCTGCCAGAACGCTGATATCAATCTGGACGAAACGCGCCGCGTGTTTGCGCTTTGTGTCCGGATCCGTACCGCGCGTGTCCTTGATGTCCTGGACACCATTTACAAGCTCCCGGAACACCTCAGCCCATTCGTTGTCGAAGTGCTGCAGGATCTTGCGCCACTGGTGATCAAGCAGGTTGAGCGCGCTCTCAAAAGCGGAATCCGTTTCGCCGATCGCTGCGCGGATCACTGTGCCGTCCGGGCCTGTGATGGCTCGGCCGGTTGCAACCGCAGTCTGGATCAAGACGGTGAGCACCGCCGAGCCACCAAGCAGAGATGCCATCCCCTGGCTCATGTTCCGCCTGTCCGATGCCTCCACAGACACGATGATGATCGGCTGACACTGGTCTTCCAGAAGGTCAGGAAGCGTATCCATGCGGCTATCAAAAACTGCATCACCCGCGATCGTACGCCCGCGCAAAGCCTCGACGATGGACAGCTGAATGAGTTGCCGGACAATGCTCATGGATCAGATCCTTGAAAGATCACAGACAAGAGCACCGGGATAGGGCTCATATACGCGATCGATACGATAGGCTTCCAGCACACCCGTAACAGGATGGATGCGGGTGACCTGGTCGCCGGTACGTGGCCGCCAGGTGATTTCAGCAAGGGCAAAGCTGACAGTGCGATGGTCACTGACGAAGTTTGCAAGGCTTGGCCGCTCCCGGCCACCGCCTAACTGCTCGATCTGTGGGGCGGCATCCATGCGCCCTTGCAGAACCTGAGGTGCACGAACCGGATCCGTTTTGGATCCCATCTTGCCCTCAGCCATGGGCGTGAGCGTTATCGGCTCACCCATCCGCTCCCGCGTCATGGAGGGCAGGAAGCCGCGAACGCTTTCCAGATCCATGGCGGCTTACGGCTGCTGCTGAGAGGCTTCCGCCTTCAGTTCATCGACCATCGCAGTGAGAAGTGCGTCCCGGTCTGCTTCCGGCAAAGCGTTCCAGTCTTCCAGTGATAGGCCGGATTTCGTGTGTGCCTTGGTGACCACCTCGCCGAGCTGGACTTCCTTGCCAGGGGCGATCTCAATCCGCGCAGGCAAGATGTTGGTGCCGATCAGCGTGTCGGCACTCGCGTCGGCTTGATCATCGAGCTGCTGCGCGGCTTGACCTTTTGGCCTGCCGGTTGAACGGCCACTCGAGGACGCTTTTGGCTTCTCGATGCTGGTCGGCTCTACCTCATCTGCAAAGCGGTTTTCGATCAGGGAAAGACCGTAAGCGCGCGGCACCTCAACCGGCTCATGAGGTCCAGCCGAATAGTCCTTTTCACGCTTCAAGACTGCCGCTGGAATGATAATGCCGCGAGGCGAGGCGATGGTGATCTTATCTTTGCTCATGACGGTGTCCTTCCCGTGATCTTCCTGTTTTCAAGCCACTTGCGTTCAAGAAGCCAAAAAGCAGGAAGCCGGGCTCATCACCCGGCTTCTGTAAAGTCTTGTCCCGCGACCGCTTAGAGGGTTAGCTCCCGTAGAGCCTGCGGCCGTGTGCAGAGCGAAACGGCGTTCATTTGCACTTCGAGGTCATACCCCTTGCCGTTCGGGCGCGGTGTCGCGCGGCTGTAGAATGGCAAACCAACCGTATTGACCGTTTCGTTATAATCGGCCGGGGCAAAGCGCGTGATAAAGAGCTGAGATACGCCTTTCGGGACCACGCGCGCCTTGTCGTGCGCGATGTAGGGCGCTCCAAGATCTGCCGTCGCTCGCGCGCCCGTACGGTAGCGTTCAAAGACCGCACCGCCGAACTCGAACTTGTCCGGAACATCCTGTCGGAGTACCGCAGCACCGCTTCCGTAGAGGAACGTTTCACGCACAGACTTGTGGCTCCACATGGTCTGATGGAAGGTTCGGCCGGTGAAGACATGGAGGCCATCATACGGTTCGTCGAGGGCGTCTTCGATGCTGTAAACAACATCCTGCCAGAGCTTTGAGACAATCGTAGCGTCGTTACCAAGTCCCAATGAAATCGAGGCGGGCACTGCAATCCCGAAGGCGCTGTAGCAATCAACCAGGACGCTGCCGGACTTTGAAGTAATGATGCCCTTGATCGCACCAACACGCTGATGCTCCAGCGTCATCGTCAGATCGGCAGCATGGCGCTGCGCCTTCCGGCTCACGCGGTTTTCCAGAATTTCAGCGGAAGAATCCGTTCCGAATTCGCGCACGTTCTGCACTTCATCAGCTGCGATGCCGTCATCACGCTGATAGTGCGGGATGGCAAATGGTACCTTTTTGCGGTCGTCGTCGCCTGTCGTTTCACCTGCACCGCCGCGTGCTGTGGGCTCGACCAGAGCGAGCTTGCCGTCCCGCAACTCGACCGAGATCATTGTGGTGGTGACGCCATCCTCTTCGAAGATGCCGCTCGCAGAAATCTGGCCCGGTCGGTAGGGAACGGAGTTTACAGCGGCAGTCAGCGTTTCAAGGCTGTACGGATCGCCAGTGTGTACATTGGGTGTTGTCATAGAGGCGGTCTCCTTACCGGGCCTTGATGTTGACGGCACGAAGCTGGGTCAGCTTGGCCGTTTGCTTGGTTGCGTCATTGACGCTTGCGTCGAACACCAGCATGGGACGCTTGACCTCGGCATCATTGGCAATGACGACAGTCTGGACATCGGCACTGGTCGCATCGACTTCGTAGCCGAGAACAGCAACCGCAGTTTCCGCGCCTTCCTTGCCCGCAACCTGAGCGGCGGGCGACGGGATGTACTTGCCAGAGGCGGTAATCTTCCCGAGGACAGTCCCGGCATTCAGTTTGCCAGCGCCTGATGCGATAACCACTGTTTCGCGGGAGAGTGTGCGAGAACCTTCCGAGAGGAGAAAACCCAGATCGCGAGGTGTTTCAGTGATGATACCCGGCATGGGTTATGCTCCCTGTGGGTTGCGCCGAGCAGCGTAGATCGTGTCGGCATTGAGTTTTGGCTTGGATGCGTGGGCACCGCCGTTCCCGGGCTGGGCCAGCGCCGCAGCAATGAGGCGCTGCTGCTCGTAGCTTGCGGCTGGCGCAGAGGTGCCAGATTGCTGCGGTGGCACCGCCGCTGCTACGCTCGCAGACGTACCCGCTGTGACATGGCTTGCAACGAAGGCGACCACGTCATCGGCGGACATTGCCGGGGCTTTCGCGGCCAGCTCGATTGCGGCGCTCATACGTCCAGCATCGCCTTTGATGCTGTCTGCGGCGAAGATCGTCATCAAACGATCGGTTGCGGCCTGTGCGCCATCCTGACCACCGGAGCCGGCAGGCAGGGTGGCGACGGCGGCAGCGACGGCTTGTGCCGCTCCTGCCAGTGTCTGAGATCCAGACATTGCGTCTCCTGTGGAGTTTGCCTCGGGTTGAGGCGTTTGCGGGATGGACGCGCTTGCGTCCGGCTCATCCACGACCAGGTCGTGGACATGGGTTTGCACTCCGGTGCCAACGGCAAGCCGGATTGCAGATAGAAGACTGGCCATGAGGTTAACTCCTGTTGACTTCCTTCACGAAGGCGTCGAACGCCTCGAGAGGATCGGCGATCGCGTCGACCAGGCCGAGTGAGAGCGCTTGGCTCGCGTCAAAGACGCCAGCTTCCGTGGCAAGCGCCTTAGCTTTGGTGATTTTTCCGCGCCGACCTTTGGCAACGGCTTCCGCGAAATCCTGCCGCATCGCTTCCGCCTGCGCTCGCCATTTAGCAGCAAGGTCTGCATTGAGCGGCTCGTAAGGATTCCCGTCTGCCTTCTGCTTGCCAGCGCGAATAATGGTCAGGTGGATTCCGGCATTGTCGAGCGCCTGGCTGTAATCAGCATGGATCATGATCACGCCGATCGAGCCTGCACCGCCGTAGCGAGGAATGACGATCTGCCGCGCCTGGGAGGCGAGCAGATAACCGGCCGAGTAGGCAAAATCCGTCAGGATCGAGATCGTAGGTTTTTCAGCAGAAAGACGCGCTAGATCGCGTGCCGTCTCGAAACCGCCATTGACCTCGCCGCCGTAGCTGTCGACTTCGTAGACGACGCCTTTGACCTCTCTCGATTGCCGGGCCATGGCGATTTGCGCTTGCAGACCCTGATAGGAGGTCTCGCCCGAATTGCTTCCAACCCAACCGCCTTTATGCACCAGTGTGCCCTCGATCGGAATGATCGCTACGCCCCCGATCATATCAAAGGGCAGGAGATTGTTGCGGCTGTAGGCGCGCTCGATGCGATTCCCGATCTTTCCCGCCAAGGGGCGGCCATTGCCTCCTGCAATATGATCAACCGCGCCTGCGGGATTGTTGAGGACAATCGTATCACCAGCGATGCGGCTGCCGAGGCCATGGAGGAAAGCCTCAGCCTTTCGTTCGTCGTACATCAGCGGCGTGTTGTACACGCGCTGCGCGACCTGGGCGTAACGGAAGCTCATGGGCTCTCCTTAAAAATGGAATTGCCAGCGCCGCCCACAGGTGCGCTGGCCTCGGGTCTCAGCGCAGAGACGCTCGTATCGCTGGATGTCTTGTTCCAGCAGGGCAGGCTTGGCAGGCGTGAAGCGCACTGTCTCCCTTGTGCTGGGCGACTGGATCGAGAACTCCTCGACGTTTTCGCCAGCACCGATTTTTGTCCGCACCAAGCGCAGCGCGTTGAGCACCTGGCACGGATCTTCGATATCAACGGTGATGCCGCCGATCTTTTGCAAAGTGGGCATGGTGCTTTACGCCTTCTGCTTTTTGCGCTGGTTGTCGTTCTGCTCTGTCGCAGAAGGCCTGCTGCCAAACCCGCGCTCAAGCGGGCTTTGCATACCAGCGTCCTTATATCGCTGGTGCCATCGGACACGGCTTTCGAAGACTTCCTCTGGATCCTGCCCCAGCTCGGCGCATTCGGCTTCGAACGTTGAGGTGCCGTTCGCCAATCTCTCGCTCGCAGCGCGAGCCCGCTTTTCGTCATCTGCCGTGGGCTTGGATGGCCCATGGCAGATGGCGTAGTTGATCGCGTCACGGTTAGCCCGATAGACCTCGATGCCACCCTTGAACGGGATTTCACCTTCCTCGATCATTTCATCGAGCCAGCTGTCATAGGGCAGCAGGACATGCGGTGAAGCAATCCGATCGGTACGGCGCTGCGCCAAAGGCCAGAGCGAGGAATTCTCCATATTCGTCGAGGCATAGGTCGCGTCGGAATAATCCCCGGTGTAGCCTCCGTTGGAAACACCAAGAGCGCGAGACACTTCTCGATCGAGGGAAGCCCGAAATGCCTTGGTATCTGGACCGACGCCAGTGATGTTCTTGAACTCCAGATCTTCGCCTGGCGCGAGCTGTGAGACGCCAGCGCCAGGACCCATCCGGATTTCCGATTCCGCTGCACGATCGAGCTGCGCCTTGAAGTAATTCAGAACGTCAGCCGCAACCTCTTGGCCGCTGATGCCACTCGTACTGGACATATTTTCCAGAAACTCGAAAGCGTCGGCACTGGGCTTTTCACTCTTGAGGATGATCGAATAGATCGTCTGCAAAAACAAAAGCTGCGCGGTGGCATCATCCGAGTTTTCCGCCATCAGGAATTTGCGGAATGTAGGCGCCAACGGAGAAATGCCACGCACATCTTCAGCCGAAAACGGATCGAACGCATGCATGAACATGGCGCGGCCATCGGCGTCGCGAGCAGGATAATCCCGCTTGACTGTTAAGCCATCGCGGCGCTCCTCGCAGCGGTAGGCTATGGGGCGGCCATACGCATCATGCACAACGCCCTGATAGAGCCCTTCGATGTCGTTGGTATCCTGCACCAGCTTCGAGGGCGTAAACAGCAAAAACTTTGTGCCCGTTCGCGTACCTGGCAGGCGCTGGCTGCGCGGCAGGTAGACGATGACGCCTGTCGATTCACCGAACGCCAGCCAGTTGCGCAAGCCGACATCCGTCTGCTGCGGGTTCGTCATCTTGGCGCGCAGGTCACATTCCAGCGGGTTCCAAGCCCAAACCTTATGCTTGGCCTTGACCAGGCGAATCCAGTCGACTGCCTCTTTCTCATTGTAGCCAAACCGCGTCAGGTCCGGCTTCGGGTTGAGAGCCAATTCGACACCAACGGTATCGGCAATGATCTGGTCAGCAGCACCACGAAGTTTGCCGCTGTTTTGCAGCATATCGAGTGCCAGCCCCGCCGCGCGGATGTAAACGCGCCGAATTTCGTCGCGATGTTCGCGCAGCGAGGCTGGCCGGGCCGCGATCACGCCAGACTGGGTGTCGCGCATGTAGGCAGAACGGGCACGCGGTTGCGATGGCAGGCCCTGAGGGCGGACTGCGGGCGCGGGAGAACTCCCGGCTTGGACCCTGACCCTTTGCTTTTCCATCATCTGCGTTTTTTCCACCTGTTGTCTTGGGGTTTGGCCGCAGCTGTTTGCTTCGGCCTGTGTTGCACTGGCAATGCTTTTGCCTGTTGCTCGCCCTTTGCAGCAAAGCCGAAGAGACCATCTTCAAAATCAAGCTGCGCCTCTGGCATTGGCGTTTCCCGCTCCGCTTCAAGGCGATCCCAAATTGCTTCTGGTAGATCGCGGATACCGTATAGGATCGCCGCAACCTCAGCCTGGTTCATGGTGTCCAGGCCTTCGTTGGCCTGTGTCTCATCTTTGTGCCACTTGTACTCGGTGTGGCCGTCCTTCCGCTTTTTCGGGACGCGGCGTTCGGCTGTGAGCTGTCGGAAATATTCATCTTCCAACCCTGTCGGAAAGCCTACAAAGCCACGTTCGAGGGGGTCCGTCTTCGACACATTGCGGTAGAGCGCCATCTTCAGCGTCGAGCCGTTGAAGGTGTAGAACCGGCGCGAATACTTGTTGATCTTGCCGGTGCGGTGATTGCGTTCCTTCTTCACCCGCTGGGTAAGTGGGGCGAGATCGGAATTGGCACCGCGCACCATGACCAGCTTGCTTGCTGGATGACGCCGGACCCATTCCCAAACCTCTTCCGTAAAGGCGTTGCCGTCGATTGCAACTCGGTCGAGTGAGATCGGGCGGCCGACGCTGTTCTTCCAAGTCTGGTAGAGCAGCGCATCGAGCCGCTCCTGGCAGGCCGGTTCCGAGATATGGCCGGGGATCTTCAGGTAATCGACCACGAAGCGACGGAAGTCACGGCCAAATGCCACAACCTGACATTCAACGCGGTCGATCTGGCAGTCGATGCCCATGGTCAGTACCAGGCCACCCGCAGGAATTCGCCCTCTGGCATAGTCTGACTGCGCAGCTCTATCACGTAGCGTTTCCCATGGCGGAGCCTCACCCGCCGCGACATACGCGCGGCCGACCGTGTCGTTCAGAAACGTCTGCTCAGATGCCGGGTCACCCTTCGCAGCAAGCCACTCGCGAGCAATTCGCTCCCAACTCTGCAGAGCCGAAATGACCGACCAAAGATAAAACGACCGATGATGCCGCTTGGCCTTTGGGTTGTGGGCACGCCATTTGCCCTTCCGGGCCATCTTGGCTCGATGGCGCTCTTCGATCTCACAGCCACAGTCAGTGCAGGTGAAATGCGCCTTCTCAGGATGTGCTTCATCCAAGTTGGCGAGCATATTCTCCCATTCGAGGGTCTGCATATGGCCGCAGTGCGGGCAGGGCACATAGAGGTGCTCTTGGCTGCCATCCTCAAAGTTTCGCGTGATGCGGCACCCTGGCATCACAAGCGGCGTCGAGATCTTCAGGACCTTGGCGAACTCGTAGGCACGCGATCGGCTATCAGCCTGTGTTTCGGGATCGCCCGCCGAATTGTTCTCAAACTTCGAAAGATCATCCTGCACCTGGCGGGGCACCGACACCTGGTCGATCGGCGCATTCGCGCCCATAATCAACATCGCACCTCGCCCGTCAGCGCGCTCCTTGTAGAGCAGACTATCGAGGCCATCCCGGCTTTTCATCGGGAAGGCTTTGGCAAGTGACGAGGTGTTGCGCAGCATGGGCGCAAGCTTCATCTTCGACCAGTTTTCCGCTTTCGTGACGGTAGGCCAGACGTAAAGCAGATCGCCCGGATCCATTGCCATGGAGCCCAGCGTAAAGATGTTGGCAAGAACCGTGCCGCCGAGCTGCGCCGATTTCATCAGCGTAACGGTGCGGCATGGGTCTGACGGTGAAAGAGCCCTCAGGATCTCATCGAAGTACGGAAAGTTTTCCGGGTTGTATTTGCCGGGAAAAGGGCTTTCTCGTTTCGAGAACTCGATGTTCTCGACGGCCCAGGCAAGGTAATCGACGTCTGCCGGGGGCTGCAGGATCTCAGCCATGACGTCATAGGCCAGGCGCTCAGCATTGGCCGTATGGACGATCATGGAAGTCATGTCAGTTCAGTGTCTCCGCTTCCTCGACCTCAATGGCCGTTTCGATGGTTTCGGGCAGGCTCTCGGCCTTGCTCTTGGCTTTCATTGCGGCGCTTTCGCGTAGCTTCCGGAACTCTCGGCGCAGCAGGTGCAGCACATCCCGCTGCGGAATTTTGAATTCCTCCGCAAATGCGTTGGCGATGTCAGGCATGCCGCCTTCGTAGATCAGGATCAGCTCGGTCACCAGCTTCGCCATAGCAGCGCGACAGGTGTCTGTTTCAGTCAGCGTCCCAGCCGCCTTCATGTCATCGATCGCAGCATTGCGGTTGATGCGTTGCAGTTGCGCGAGCTTTTGCTGCTTGATTTCCAGATCAAGCTCTTTCGGCTTCGGCTGCGATCCGTCTGCCTCGCTATAGCCGCGATAGCTTCCGAGGGGCCCGAGCCGTGACGCAGTGTCTTCGTCCAGGCGCGTATCGATCCCGTTGCCCATACGCTGACTGATGTCGAGGCCCATGCGCAGATCTGCCTTGGCGCGCTCAACGATGATGCGAGCATTCCGGCCGTGGCCGTGCAGCGAGGCGGCGGTGATCTTGCCCTCCGCCAGGTATTGGCTCACGCGGCCGGGCGAGACGCCGATCAGTGCCGCGAATTCGCCTTTTGTGACAGAGGCTTCCATTCGACTTTACCGATCTTCTTTAGGTTTTTAGCCGGTCTTTAGAAGTTTAGGCTTCGTTTTTAGCCTCAGACTGGCGGGATTTCGGGCCGTTCTCCGGCCGCAGGGGGTCGGAAAGGGGTACGGTCCCTAACCCCAGGGGGGTGGGTGTTGCCCATGCGCCACACCATCGAGGGGCACAGGGAGGAGGCTCACCCATCACGAAACCGCCTTCCCGACCTGCATCAATCGAAGAACCCAGGCACCAGCCGCTCGATCTCGTGGATCACGCGCGGCGGCAGATCGGTTTCGACCACATCCATGAAAGCTCTTGCCGTTTCACCCTTCAGCATCTCTGCCGGGATGATCACGCCGCTGTCGTTGAACTCCAGTGGCGTCCGCGACTTTCCGGCTCGATTGTAAACGTGACCGTTCAGAGGCTTTGCCGTGACACGCTTGGGGAACCTGCCACCCTTCATGAATGTGCCAGCAAACAGTTTGCGGACACCGAAAGGCGCAGCGGTTACACCGGCCCGCGTTTCTCTGGCCTTGAAGTACTTCAGCGAGATATCGCCGCCTTTGGATGAAAGGGTGTAGGTCAGAGAGCCGCGACCTTCCGTGAAGGTCTCAGCATCCGCGCCAGCGCCCCAAGCTCGCCCGGTTCTGACGGCTCGTTTGATCAGCCCGTATGGCAGGCCGGTCTGCTTAGCCAAAGCCCGAATGACTTTGGTGCGTGCCTTGTCGCCTGTGTGATTGACCGCGCGCTGTAGCACCAGGTGCTTTGCGTGGCTGTCCAATCGCTTCAGTGCATTGTCAGCTCGAATGAGCCCTGAGATGTCTTGCCACCGGATTTCCAGCGCCATCGCCCACCTCACATTCTTAAGGGTTGCCGCCATTACAGCAGCGGTTTCATGGCCGCCTCCATCGCTGGAAACGACAAACCCGCCGAGCGTTTGGCTGGCGGGTTTTCTTTTGCCCTTTTGGGATGGTTCAAAGCTATGTCAAGCGACCGTCGCAAAAAAGGGGGTCTGATGAGATTTTTATTCAGAATGATTTCAATGGGTTAAGCAGCTTCTTCGGAGCTGCGCATTTTTGCCCATGGCTCGAGGTCGATTGAAAACGGATGGATTCGATGAGCAGACAAACGCGGCCGCAGATCATCCGCAAGCGATGCTAAAGCCGTTTGCCACATTTGCCATTCGAGCCGAGCTAAAACGTCATTCCGCATGGAGTGGATAAGCTCAGCCTTCTGGTACGCACCCTTGTGTGGCCTACGCCGCTTACGGTCAAAGCCATCCGCTTCGCACCAATACATTCGGCCAAAACTATCCCTCGCACGCTTGCGCAGAAACCATTTCGGCATTCCATTCGCGCATATTATCGAATATTCCGGGCGCGCCACCCGCCATTCCGGCCCTTTGCCCAAAAGCGCAGCCGAGATCACGATACCAATCGCACGGCGACCGCGAAGCATGTCAGGCGATAAGCGTAGTTCGCTCACGACGCTTTCGACTTCCAGTGCGATCAGCTCATATGGATCATCGAGATCTGAGAACGGTTGCCAGTCTTCCGGCAGGTCAAACTCAAAACCTGCCAAACCACGAACGGCATTGCCGACCAGAAGCGCATCCGGATGCGGGTCTCCATCATCAACGAAGCCGGGAATGACACCAAAGCCATTTGGGGTCCGATCAATCATCGTGCCCAACTCTGCCATCCGCTCTGTAAAGCGCCAGGCTGCCGAGAACGATCCACCGTCGCCAGCGCCGACTTTCCCAAGCTCAAAGGTGAAAGCCCATTTCAACAAGTCCTGAATTGAGATTGGTTTCATGAGAAGTTCCTTTCAGATAGTTCTGACAGTTTCAGGACAGTTTTTTGGATAGTTATCGATAGTGATTTCAGGGGCTTAGATAGTTTTGACAGTTATTGCGGGCTTTATACCTGAATCGTTCCTCGCCTCCCCAAACCCCTCATTCTAAGAGCGCGTGAAAACTATCCGAACTGTCAGCGCACATTGTTTTTGCTCATCATTTCCACCCCGAACTATCCGAAGAACCATCAGGCCAACTGTCCGGAACTATCAGACAGTTACGAGGAAACTGGACAGTTCTGGCAAAGCCACGAAAGGGGCGTGGGGATGCGGACATCAGAGGAAGCCCTCCGGGATGTCCTCGTGCAGCGGCGCAGAGAAGCGTCCAGGCGGCGGATCGCTGGCCGAGCGGGGTTGCGGAACATTGGTCAGCCTGATGCCGCGATAGTTGACCAGGCCGCTGTCGCGGTCCTTCTCAAACTTTTTCCCCATCTCGCGACCGAAGGCCGTGATGCTCATTGGCTTGCCGCCTTGGTCGATCGTGAAATCACAATACGCCTGGTAAAGGTCTTTGCCGGACACAGGAGGCGCGTCCGGATCTTTCTTGACGCACCGCGCTACGAATGAGGCCGTGCGATCCATGTCATCCCGGTATTCCTGCGTGGCCTGCTTGACCGCTTCCGGAATGACGAGACCCTCGCGAAGATAGATCTTTACGCCTTCGATCAGCCAGTTCAGGATTCCCGGATATTCCGGCGTGAATGACGCCACGACCTCCTGAAACTCGCGCCGATCCTCAACCGCGATCTGACGCGGCCAGTGAATTACTGCCATTCGTCGCCAGATCCCGTCATCTGTGCCGGTGATTTTGGGATAGCCGTTACCGGACATCATGGCGATGAACTTCGGTTCAAAGTCCATGTAGCCAGAGAAGAGGTTGCGTGCGGTAATGCCCTCGCCGCCCGTCAATTCCTTGACCAGGTTCTCGCGCAATGGCTCGCCTTCAGGCAGCTCTTTGACGCGCAGCAGCCGCTTGCCGTAGAGGCGGACAATGTCGGGGCTTGCACCGCCAGAGGAGCCGCCCTCCCCCATGATGCTGGTTGCTGGCAGTGTGACGGCCGCATCGCCCATCATTCGGCACAGCGTTTCCATGTAGACGGATTTGCCGTTTGCGCCATTGCCGTAGTGAAAGAACAGGAACTGGACGGTGATGCCAAGCATGCCGAGACCGGAGCTGACCTGGACGAGCTTGCGCACATCCGGATCCGGCAGTTTGCTATCGATGAAGGCGGTCCAGTTGGGGCACGTTGCTTTCGGATCGTACTTGATGGGCACGACCGAGGTAATCAGATCCTCGCGTCTATGGCCCTCAATGACATCGAGGTGGAATTCCTTGCAGTACTCGATCTGCGGGGGAGCGTCGGGAGTTTCCTCGATACTTTTGTGCCGAGGATTTGGCTTCCTTGCCATGACACGGCGGAAGGTCAGTGTGGCGTTCTTGACGGCAACCGTCCATTTGTCAGCATTGAAATCGTCCGGCTTGCGCATGATGTGCGGGGCAATGCAGGCAAGCATTGCATTGAGCCGCGCTACATTCTTCGAGCTGACACCATGGTCTAGCCGCCGCTTAACGGCTTTTGCGTGCGCCTCAGCCACCTTTTCGGCAGCAACGATCAGCCTCTTTTCCTGCGGCGAACGCTCCTCTTCCTTTTTCTTTAGCGCCAGTTCGGCCATATCGAGGATGACTTGCTGGCCTTCCGTGGGTTTGATGTAGAGAGCTTCCTCACCAATCCGGTCGCCGAGTTTCTGCGCGATCGCCACCGCACGCGGTCGACCATTGGCGACATCCCAATGCGTACCTGCCCACACGCCAAACAACGGCTCCTTTGATTTTTCTTCCGCGACCACGACCAGGTCATCCCCGAAATGAAGCTTCAGGCGTCTCGCATTGTCCGTGTCAGAGTGGTCCAGCTCGGCGCAGAATTGCACCACGGCCGGATCGGAAAGAGTGTCTTTCTCACTTGCTGCCGGTTCGTCATCAGCCTCTTTCGGTTTGTAGTTTTCCCGCTGCGCTGCTGCGCCTTTCAATACCTGCGCGACTTCTTCAGGAAGTCCCGTCTGCTTTTTCTTACCCACGTCATTCCCCTGCGATCGCGGCGCTGATTGCGCCGGAAAAGTCCTGACCTTCGGGAGGCCAGAGAATTGAAATTTCGAGATCCTCGCGCTCGAGGCGCGCTTGCGCCCGAGCCATGGCCGAGGCCGTCCAGACCGGTTCGCTGTCGCCATCGGCCGCGAGCAGCAGCTCGCGAACATGCGCTGGCACCTGGAGCGCATCCTCGGCCGCAAGGCCCTTACGGGGTACGGGGCCAGCGACACGCACACGCCGCCACTGCCCGTTTGATGTTTGAGATTTCAGCGTCGGATGCGTAAAAGCGGAATCGGGATCCGCAGGACCAGAGAGATTGCCCAAGTCACCGGCCGAGAAATAGAAGGTATCCGGCCGGAATCCTTCAGCGCCTGCTATGGCGACCACGTTTTCTATACCTTCACCGCCCAGCCACCGCGTTGCTTCCGGTTCGCCGATCAAGGGGATGAACCCACCAGTCTTGCGGCCGCGCATCTTCTTGGTTGGCAACCGCGCATAGAAGCCCGCCTCGATGTCAGCGGGGGTCGGGGGGCGCTGGCGACCGGCGTCGGCAAGCGCAGGCTTTTGGGCCTTCTTTCCATCCTTGGTCAGCCCCCATAGGGTCGGCCGCGACTTCCCCTGCACATTGCGCAGATCGATCCACGTCAGATGGCAGCCGATGACCTTGTAGTCCGGATCGACGATCGGCGCGATCATGGCCGGACCGCTGTAGATCTCCATCGGTCGACCGAATTCATCCTCGCCTTCGTAATAGCCGCAGCTCGCCCGAACGCGGATGTTTGTAAACAGAGTTAGCGGCACCTCAAATCCGGTTCGCGCCTTGAGGTATGCGCGCACCAGGTCAACAGCACGCGCGCTTTCATTGCCCGGCTTGGTGCAATCTATGGCGTAAAGCCAGAAACCTCGCGCCTTCCGGATCTCATTTTCGCGGAAGGCGTTTGTTTGCTCTTCATCCTTACGGCGGTTTGCCTGGGCACGTTCTCGCGCCTCAGCAATGCGCGCCTGGCGCGCTGCACGCTCTTCATCTGTTTCGCGTTCACCTTCATCGGGGATTGGCTCCTCGAGCACGGCCGAGCACGCTTCCAGGAAACCGGCCCGCGATTTCAGATCGAGATGCAGAATGTGCGCAGCCAGGCTAATTCCATCACGGCCACCAGCACTGCACCCGCGACAAATCCAGACGGCCTTTTTACGGTTGACAGCGAAGCGGTCATTGCCGCCGCAACGCGGGCATGGGCCTTCGTATTCCGGCTTCCCCTTGATGGGTTCCGGCACTTTGAGGCTATCCACTGCATCGCTGAAAACGATGGCACGGGCGCGCTCCACGAATTCGGTGACCGCGTCTGTCATGGCAATCCGGATTTGATGACGACAGGGGCGGGGATAAAAAACACACCGCATGGCTCGCATCGCACACAGGGATCGCCGTCACGATCGCTGACGCTAAAGGAGCCATCCGTATCCTCCTCCATCTCACAGGCAACTGCCTGCCCGCAACATGGGCAAGCAACGCCCCATGCCTCAGGAGCTGGAACTGGTCGATCTGCAAGAAATTCCAGGACAGTCATCCCTTCGCCCTCGGTTGGGGCGAGGGTTCTCGAAGTTTGCGATATGCCTCGATCACCCCGAGCGCCTGAGCTTTTGCGTCATCGAGCGCATTGTGAGCGGTCCCAACTTCGGGCTGCTTTGTGCCGGTGATGTCAAAGATTGTTCTGCAGTCGCGGTGAACCCGGAAATGCCAAGGAATATCCTGATCGCAGGCACGAAAGGCGGCCTCCAGCATCACAAGGTCAAACGATGGTGGCTTGGCCCACACGCGGCTTGGCTCTTGCCATTTCACAAAGATCGACAATTCTGTCAGCGCCATATTGATTGAGTGCTTGCCGGAAAACGCCTCTTCGCGGGCCGCTTCTGACTGCTTCATCCACCACAGCATTGTAGAAATGTCTGTCGTCAGGCCAACTTTGGATGATGTTTCAGGATCAATTGCAGCGTAGAATTCTTCGCCGATTTCACCTGTGTCAGCGTCAAAAGCTACCGCGCCGATACTAAGGATTACGCCGCCTGGGCGATTGCCGAGCGTCTCAATATCAATCATCAGGTCACGCATTAGCGTCCCTCCGACAGGTTTTTCGGTTGGGGTGATGGGTTTGCACGAAACTTCATCGGCTTTGGCGGCGCGTCAGTTTCCTTGCCGTCATCATCCACATAGCTCGTTGCGCATTCGGCGTGCATGTGACCATCATCGTTGGTCGACCAGTAAACCAGATCGCCATCTTCAAGGTGTTCGCCGCAAACCACGCAAGCGTCTTCGTCACCATTATCGCTGGGTTCATTTGGCCCGATAGCTTTGCACTGCTGGCGGTCATGACAAACGCCGTCATGATTACAATCTTCCCAAGCCGTGCAGCTTGTCGGCGGGAACGTTTGTGTGTCGATATTACCCATTGCCGTTGCCCTCCGTAGCGAGGGCTGACCGAACTTCTGCCGATCGATCAACGGACACGGTTGTCGTCGTTCGCTCTTCGAGGGAGACGAACTTCGCGTCTGGTGCTTGGTTACGCATGTGAGCCACAGCCTCGTCAAAGGTCTCAAACGTAGTTCGTCCGGTCATCGGGTGTGGATGCACGGGAGGGCGAGCGCCTGCGATCCATTCGATATGGAAGCGCGTCCGCGTTTCACCCTTCACATGTGTTTGGGGTGATGGGGTGCCGGGGACTTTGGTATTGTCCACTTCGGCATCAATCGAACCGGAGCGCTCCAAAGATGAAGCGTTACAAGACCCCTCGCGAGCTAGCTGCTCGCGCGCTGTGCCGTTTGAACAATCTACCGGAGGATACGATGTTTGAGCATCGCCCAATGTGGATGTCATTCCTTGATCAGGTTGATGTTGTTCTGCAAGCCGCCCTTGCTCCCGAAGAATGGGAGCGTTTGCGTCAAGCCGGTTGACTGGCGATTGCGACCGACTGGCATACCTGTCGAGACGTTCGATTTCCGCAACGAGCAAAGCAGCGGCTTTGACCAGATCGCGGCGACGGTCGGTCGGTTTCCACCAACTCTTGGCCCAAGATGCGGGCCACAGATCGCGGAGTATGGCGCTATTCTCAATCGAATAGATCCCTGACACATACTGCCGATGGCGATCTGACAGCGTGGTCGAATAGGCATAGGTTGCCGCAGCCGCTGCCATTTCACCGGATGAATGAGCGTCATCATGCTCGAGTGACCAGCCCTCGACGCTCTGTTGCCGCAAACGTTCGTCGAGCACATCCTTGATTGCAGGATGAAGAACATAATCACTAAAGATCAGCGGTTCATTCGGACCGAGGCGAGGATATGGGCAGCCAGACAACGAACACCAAAGGCCATCATTGTCACCGCATGGGCAGTTCATTGGCTGGGAGGATTTTACGGTATCGTTCATGAGCAGCTCCTCAAACGCGCATGGGCATCAGTACGACCAGGTTCTCGGCATGGTCGCCATCGGCGCGTAGAACCGCAGGGCTCCCGGCGTCTGTTGATGAAAAACCATGCCTGGGCAGAGTGAAGGCCGGTTGGCAGGTTCTCATCAATCAGAATTACTGGATACCAAAGGCGAGTTGGCTTCACACTTCGCGTCATGCTGCTACTCCTCTTGCCACCATGACAGCCGCCGTCGCTCCAAGAACGGTCCAGCCGCCTTCAGTGATTTGCCAGTAAGCATTGTGGATCGGCTCGATGAGGCCATGGTTGGCGAGGTCAGCAATGAGCGCCTCAGCCAGCAGCGGCCGTACTGCAATGCCTTGGCGCAGTGACATTGCGTCAAACTCTTTTCGCTCCGCGATCCAGATCAGCGCCCTCGCCCGTTCTTCCTCGACGCGCTCAGCCAGTTCCCGGCGAGGTGTCTCGCGGGCGTATTCATCGTCGACCTGAGATCGGAACGTCATCGGGCTTACGCGCCCGCATGCACCAGGAGGCAGAGCAGGTGCATGTTGCTGCTTTTGCCAGTCGATACGGATGATCTGAGGATAGCCGCACCCGTAGGTGCCGTCTTCGTTGCTCTCCCAGATAAACCAGCCAGTGTTCATCTGATTGCTGGCCTCGTTTCCGTCCCAGCCCTGCTGGTGCATCATCGGAAGCCTGCGCGTAAAAATGTAGATCCGTGATGGAGGACATTCCTCCATCGCGTAGATCCGATCGGCGTCCTCGCAACCGAACATGAATGTGCTGTTGAGCAGCAGCGCCATCTTCTGTGGCTTGTGTTCGCGAAGAGCGTGCGCAACGAACTTGTTCAGGATGTCCTTCCCGTAAGGGGGATTGGTGACGATATCGACACCCGCAGAATCGCCCGCGACAGACTGAAGGAAGTCGCCGACGCCTTGCGCCTCTCCAGAGAGCGTCGTGGTGCCGTAGTCGACCAGATCAGAAATCTGGACGCGGTAGCCGACCTCTTCCATTGGCCTAGAGATATTCGCCTCGCCGCAGGCAGGTTCTTTCACAACGCCCGAAAAGCTCTCCAGGGAGAGTAAGGTGCGAATTGCTTCGATCGGCGTGAAATAGGCATTGTTGCCACGCTCTTGCCTTGAGCGTGAGCGGTTGCCGATCGCGTGGCGGATGCTGGATTTGCTGGGCGCTATCCCACGCGCAACCAGATCGTCGATTGTGCGGCGGATGAAGCCAGGCTCTTTTGCCTCGCGATCGCGCAGCTGGCGTGCGCTATGGATCTGGTCACGTCGAAGGCCGATGCTGACAGCGGTTAAAGCGTCGTCGGCACCAACGCTTTTCTTCGGTCGCCCGCGCGCTACCTTGCCTTCGGCTGCCAGTCTGTCCCATTCATCGGCGATCCGGATCTCCGATCGAGAAACAAGCTCGAGGGCATCGGCCTGGATGCGGAAACATGCATCCATAGCTTGGCGCATATCCATTCGGGCAGCAGCCTCAGACAACGGCCGGACCGAGGAATAGACAAGATCAGCCAACTGCTTGGCTGCCTGGACATCACCGGCATCAAAAAGCGCACGCGCCTGGTCAATGCTTTCAGCGAGCGGGACAGACTTTTCGGAAATGGCAACGAGAGCGTTCATTCGCCACTCCGGATGATATCCCGAGAGGCATGCAAGGTGCGGTAGACGGCATCCTCTTTGACATGCAGAACATCCGCGATGTCTTTGGTGTCGAAATGGCCGCTATTCCAGAGAAAGATGGACGCAAGCGCCTGCGTCTCGGTAAGCGGACCGCTCATGGCCGAACTACCGGCAAGCTTTGGGTTAGAGCGATCCAGGCCGATCATGCCGCTTCGCCTTCTTTCAGGCGAAGAGCCAGCTGATGACCGGCTGGCGTGACGCTGTAGCTTGATGCACGGCCACGTTTGCGCTCATCAACCAGGCGCAAATACTTATTCTTCAGGAGCCATTCCACGGCATATTCGCCGCTATCACTGGCGAGATCAGCAAAGCTTTCCAGCCGCGAACGCGATACAACGACAACGCTGCCGCCCCCCTCAATAAAGAAGCGCAGAGCCTTGGCCGCATTGATCGGCACCCCGTTGTTCTGCGCCGCCACTTGCGCAGCCTTCACTTCCTCACTTTGAGGCTTGTCAGTCGCGCCTAAGTTGACAGCATGCGTCCGGGTCGCAATGCGCTCGACATCGCAGGATCCGGAGCCGATTACAGACGCTATGTCTGCACAGGACATGCCTCTCTCAAGCAGCAAAAGAAGCATTTCAGTTTGCTGATGAGGTGCCAATGCATGGAACATGACAGGCGTAACTTCTTTAAAATCGAACAGGGCGACACGTGTCATTTCCACCTCGGAGCGGCAGGCTGTTGCATTGCGGGTATTGCTGGCGGGGGTTGGGGGGCCGGTGCTTCCGGCTCCACTTCTGGAGACGGGGCGAGCGTTTCCGGTTGATGGTCGATCACTTGCTCTGCAGGTGCCGTTGCGCTCTTTGCCTGCCATTGGCGGATGGCATCGAGGACTTCGAAATGATCGCCGATGATGTTCACTTCGCAGCGGCGCAGGATCCAGCGTTCGTTCCGCAGATCGAAAGGAACGAACCAGACACCGACAGCACGCGCACCGTCCGGAATCGCTGCAATCTCATCGATCTTCGAGACGATCTTCGTCCAGGACGGAACAAGCGCCAGGCCATGACCGAAGAAGTATTCCGCCGCTCTCTCGGGGGTGTCTGTCACAATGTAGAGGCGATAGTGTTGCTCCATCAGCGGGCCTCCCGGCAGGAAGCCGTCTGGCGATCTTCGGCCTGGCGGATGATATGGCAGACCTCATCCTCAGCGAGATCGAGTTCGCGGGCGATACAGAACGTGCTGTGTTGCCCATCTCGCCACAGTTTCAGAACGCATTCGCGCTGGCGAAGCGGGTGCTGATAATGGATCGCCTGCTGCGCTTGAGCGGTCATACCGACAGCTCCCGCGTCTGGATGTTCCAAAGCTCGGCGGCCAGCAGGCAACGAGCGGGGCAAGGCTTAACCACCGCAATCGTATTGTTCTCAATGACGAACACAGTCCCGCAGGAAAAGCGCGCACGAACTTCAGGCTGCCTCTCTCGTTTGCGAGAGGCACCGCATGCGGGACATTTCACCCGCGAGGCCAGGAATTGTGCACGTCTGTTCATCCCCTCGAATGCCCTTCGAAGCCTAGTCTCGTTTGCGTATGCTTTTAAGTTTGGAGCGCAGACCGCCTTTGGCCTTGATCGCGGCAGTGCAGCGGCGAATTGCTGATGCAGCGCGCTGCAGCAGCTTCGCCTTTTTCTCGATTGCGTCGGCCGTGGCAGGGCTCAAATCCTCGCCTGAGAATGCAAACGCAGCCTCTCGCTGAAACGAAGCCGCAGCCGTCATCACATCAGCAGTAGTTGCCATGATGCATGCGTCTTCATCGATCGGGCCTTCTGGATCTGAGACACTACGCCCTGTAGCCTCGGCGAAGACTGATGTGATCAGTGCTTCACCGCAGTCGGCTTCCAGAACCGGGATGATCAAATGAGGCATAAGATCCGGAGCCATCCGGTTATTCCAGCGCCCAACATGAGCGATGGAATAGCCAGTCTTTTCTGCTACGCGCTCGATGCCACCGCACCGCTCGATCAAATCCGTTTGTGCCGCCTTCAGGCGGTAATGAAATGCGTTTTGCACTAGGGTCTCCAGTAGCTGAATTACGCGATAGAGAAGGCGAAAGCTGATTTCTCGTGGATCGGGCGGGGCAAATGGCCCATTTTCAACGCGTCAACAGGGACGCAAGAGCGCATGCCAGACACGAGAGACGCACAAACCAAATACTGCCGAGCAGCGGCACTGCTCGGCAGTATGTCGCGAGGCCGATGGCGGACCGGCCTTCGCGAACTGGAAAGGGTGCCTCGGTCGCCCAAGAGGAGGAAGCGGAGCCGAGGCGCGCGCAAGCAGCGAGGTGCAGGCGCGCTTATTCCGGCTGGGAGGTTTGGGGCAGCCGGAATGGGGAATAAAGAACCAGCCAGATCCTTGGATGGGAAATCTGGCTGGCAAGGTTTGGTGACAACAGCCACCAGGGGGAACTTCGATAGAGGCTTCATTCCGCAGCCTCCGGTATTCGATCGGAAGGGCTAGGACGCGGGACTTCTCGAGGCCATTGAGCACCATCAGGCCAATTATCTGAGAGCCACTGCATGGCTTGCTCAAACCTGTTTACTCCAATGTCGCCCCCAGCCTCGATGTCAGCCAATCGCCGACCTCCGGACAGAAGCACAGTCGATAACCGCGCGCGGCTCATTCCCGCCGCCCTGCAGTACATATCTGTCGCTGAAATCAGTTGGTCCCGGAGTTTCATGACGCGGAGTATGCGTAATTTTATACGCCAGTCAATCTAATTTAATCCGCTTTCAGTCGTATGGAGCGCGTACTATGTTACGCACTATGAGCAACATGTTGATAAATCGCCTTAATTCCCTCATGTCACAGCGAGGCATTAGCGCAAACCGCCTTTCGCTTGAGGCGACAGGTGCGCGCGATACTGTGCGAAAAATTCTCGATGGCACGACAAAAAATCCACGTATCGACACTCTCTTAAAGTTAGCCGCGGTGCTTGACACAACCCCGCAATATCTGATGGGAGAAGAAGAAGCTTCGAATGGGCAAGGGGAGCAGCGCTCTACGTTGCGCGAAGCGCCTCCGCTCCCTACCCGCGCAGCAATGCCGCTTGACGTACCAGTCATGGGGACGGCTGCAGGCTCTCACACAAGGGGAGCCTTCCAGTTCGAAGGAGGGGTTGTTGATTACGTACGGAGGCCGCCCGCGTTGACAGGGGCTCGCGATATATATGCGCTATTCGTTGAAGGCACCTCTATGGAGCCCCAATATCATCCTGGCGATCTTGTTTACATAAGCCCACACAAACCGCCGCGTTTAGGCGATACTGTAATTATCGAATGCAAGGATGGAGAAACAAGTCCCCAAGAGGCGACTATTGGCGTTCTCCGCCGAAGAAGTGAAAAAATCGTTGTGATCGCCAAGCACAACCCGCCTGCGGAAATCGAGATAAATCGTGATTATATCAAGAGCTTACACAAGGTTTTGACCACGAACGAGCTGTTCGGAATATAAGTTCAGGCTCTAGACCAGCCTCAGTTAGGAAGCTGAATGCAGCCCGGCCAAGGCTGGTCCAGCTAATCGAATTCTTACCGCGCACCAAAAACGGTTTGATGCGCGGTTTGGATCCGACCAGCACCGGCTGGAGGTTCTCATCCCATTCGTAAATAGCCATCATGGCTTCCCACTCAATCGAAACCACCGGCTTCTTCAGAAATTTCCCGCTCTTGCCTCTGCCATGGCAGTTCAGGCGTGTTGCGGGCCACGGCTCCAATGTTTCCACTAAAGCAACCTGGAAGCCCGCCTGCTCCAAAAGCGAACCGAAACATGCATAAAGATCTTGAATAGTATCTACGGATTCGACCATCGGCTTGCGATCAGCAATTGGCTTATGATCAATGGCGACTTGGAGCAGTGGGCTACCAACTGCACGCGATGCTAGAGCCTCAACGGCATCGTAGGGCTCAATCAAACGCGTCACATCTCCTAAGAGAAGCGCTTGTCGATGTTTGCAAAACGGAGCGCCCTTCTTGCCAGCTGGGCATGTGCAAAACATTCTTAAATGCTTTCCTTCGCCTTCTGCAGTGATTCGGTAAGGCTCGCTGGAACTGCCTATGACATGAAACTTCAGCACTACAACCTCCAATTTTCAACTGTGAATACTTAAAATCTAGGCGTTTTCAATCTGGAATAAATTCTGCCTGGATGCGTATTTTATTCCACACCCATAGTTGACGCGGATTATTTTACGCATTAGCGTGACTCATCACCGGCTCCTCGTACATGCAGCCGATGAAACCCGGCATCGTCGTCCGTGAAGAACGCCCTGTATGCGGGCGACGATGCCGCTTGTCCAATTGTCACCAGGAGGCCGATCATGATCTATTTCTCCCAAGCTCCCACCCCAATCTCCACTCCCGTTCCTGGCGCTTGCCGGATGCAGGCCCTGACAGAGCGGCTGGCGAGCGATATGCGCGAACTGGCCTTTAATGGCCGGGTGGTCGATGTCGATACGCTTTCCGAATTTGGCTGGACGAAAGACACCATCATGCGCCTTGCGCCGGCTGCCACAAGCATCGCTCGCAGACGCTCTGTGCGCCAGATCTCACAGTGACGGTCGTTCTGCTTGGCACGGCCGCAGTCGCCAACTGCGGCCTCACAAACAGATCGGCAGGTTTAGGCCAGCCATATTCCGAGGAGCCCTTGATGCCTACTTCCAATTCCAAGAAACCAGACCCGATCGATATCCATGTCGGCTCCCGCATCCGGCTTGCTCGTCAGGCGCTCCATATGAGCCAGGAGAAGCTTGGCGAAGCTTTGGGGATTACCTTCCAGCAGGTCCAGAAATACGAGAAAGGCGCGAACCGTGTAGGGTCGAGCCGTCTGATGAATATCAGCGCTGCGCTTACTCGGCCGGTTGAGTACTTCTTTGAAGGGCTTAATGCAGATGGCAGTCCGCAGCCAGTCGATGATCTAACGTCTTTCCTGCACTCGAAGGAAGGCATTCGCCTAGCGCGAGCCTTTGCCCGGGTCAAAGATCGTGAAGCCCGATTAGGTATGCTGAGGGCCTTTGAAGTGGCAGCAGGCTATGCGAGCGGAATAATCGATGAAAACCAGCTTACTCATGAACTAGCGCCATCAACGCTTCAGCCGGAGAATATGCCTGTTCTTGGCGCTACACACTGAGGATTGTCAGCACACGTCAAGTTAGAGAAGGCATAACCGGGAATCATGCTATTCAAAGCGATCCTGACTAGGACTGAGAGACCAAATCAGGATACAAAGGGGATTGGCGCGAACTTCGTGCGGCTCCGGTTATGCCAAGAGGACGATCAATTGTAGACATAAGGGCATAAAGAAAAACCCCGCCTTTGGCGAGGCAGGGTTTTTGGATCAACAAACTATGTTGAGGCAACTTGTAATCTCAACATAGTCCAGTCTTATCGAACCTGCAAGATGGTCTTTTGCGGGAACGTGAAGCTTTTTGTCGATCCATGCCCTCGACAAACGAGGTTTGGACCATGTTTGAAAGATTAAGTGCGGCGCGTGCCAACGGGCGCGGCCATCGCACGAGCGCACCTTTGCGCAGAAATTCCGGCCTGAAAGGCAATTGCGAAGCAGGCTTCTGGAAAGCGACAAAGCGACTGGATGCAAAGCGGATCTTGCTGGCAGCAAAACGCTATGAGGTCGCGAATAAAGAACCAGGTAAGCGCACTGGCCCGCTCGGCGCGGTCGCTATCGAGGTTCTGGAACTTTTGGTCAATCTGGTTGACTTCAAGAGCGGCCGTCTGGAACCTTCCATTTCCACTATGATGAATAAGTTGCGCCGGTCGCGTGATGCGATTGTGCGAGCCCTGAATGCGCTGCGCTCGCACGGCTTTGTTGACTGGCTACGTCGATATGTCCCGACAAACAATGACGGCGCAGGCCCACAGGTGCAGCAGACAAGCAACGCATATCGCCTAAACATGCCAAAGCGAGCGGAAGAGGCTTTAGGGAAGTATGGCAAGCCCTCACCCGTTCCAGAGGACCGCGCGCAAGCGGATCTTGAACGCCTTCAGGCCGAAGCACGCCACGCACTTGAGACCCATTCGCTTGAAGGACTGAGAGCACTTGCCGAGCTTCAAACCTTTGCAGGGCGGCAAGCCGAGATGTTTCTTTCTTTGTTAAATGAGCGTGAGTCCGCCAAACAGACAGAACCCGAATCTAGATATCTCTTATAATAAGCGGAGGCCGCTGGTTCGGACCGCTAACGCGCTCCTGCGGCCATTCCGAACCGCGTTATATGCGGTTCGGCGGCACCAACCGAGAACTACAGCTACAAGACCACCTGTGGCCGACGAAACTATGGGCTTATGAAGATTTCAGACGATCGCTGAGAGAATTTCATTCCACCAGTATCAACGGAATTGATGGGTTTAGCTGAGAATACATTGAAGCTATAGCAGTGTCGGTGCGCTTAAAATTGGAACACTAGTAAGATCGGGCTACCGCTATCGGCGCGTGCTTCTCGCGTTGCCAACATCGCGCGACGCTTCACTAGGCCGCGCTGACAATACTCAAAATAATGACATTCGGGGCCGGATGAGGGCTATTCCGTTTTGTCGGACGAATCCTTAAACCCACCAATACGCTTTTTATTGGGGTGTCGACGTTTGAGATAAACGCCTGTGCGGTCTTCAGCGCTCAGGACGGCTGCGAGCGTAACACCGAGCGACCAGGCCAGCGCTGTCGTACTCATTCCAGAGGCTTTGGCTTCCTGGAGCACTTTTGGCCAATCTATCCCGGAGGCGTTGCCTTTATGCGGCACTGCTTTACGGATCCGCTTGAGGCGGATCCCGGTCCTATGTTCATGCTTGTAGACAGCAGAGGTCTGAACGCCAAGCTTTTTGCTCAGCTCGCCTACGCTAAGGCCGTTTTTGACAGCCTCAGTTAGCTCCGACATCCAATCAATGGATGGAGGGGCCTTGCCCAACTTAGTCCTGCATCAAGCGAGATTCGAGAAGTGCCAAGCGCTTCTCAAGCTCGGAGATCGAGCTCTCCTTTGTGACTGGCTGGACTGGCGCAGGTTCACCTTTGAAAAGCAATTCAAACACGATCGGCTCATTATAGCGCAGCATCGTTTTTGTGAATTCACGCGGATCAACGCCCAGGCCCACTGCATAAGCCTCATACCGCTCTGGCGGAACGCGACCGCGTCCAGCTTCGATCTGCGAAATAAAGGTGTAATATTCGATCCCTACTTTGGCCGCAATCTCGCGCTGAGAAAGGCCTGCGGCTTCGCGCTTGTCTTTAAGCCACTGACCGCACTCACGACGGAGAGCGCCGAGGTCATCACGGCTCTTCGGTGATATGCTGAGCGAGGTCATTGTGTGGCTCCTGTTACGCACTTGCGCGATTCGCTATTCATTGGGCCTTCAGGCTGGACCAACTCTATAAAGCGATTAGTGTACTGATGTAAAGCGCTATATGTTCCGTTCGCTTGGAACTTTTGCGTTATCTTTAGGTTCTGTACCCCTGTTTGGTCGAAAACGGCGAAATTATTGTCTTTAAAGTTGCGCCTACCCCCTCTTCATCGCGCCATATTTGAAAATCATTCAATTTCTATACAGCACCCGCTTGACCTAAAGCGAAACACTGTATAGCTATCGTCACCGACCACAAAATCGGTCGTTCCAATCTCGAGAGGAATTCTACAATGGCTACCATCCAGGGCGTATATGTCGCGCTGTTCGGCCGTCCGGCTGACCCGACAGGCCTCGCTTACTTCAATTCTGTCACCAACAATGGCGCTAACCTCAGCGCAATTGGCAACTTGGCTGGTCAGGTTGAGTACACCGCGCGTTTCGCAGGCCTGAACAACCTGCAGATCATCAACTCGATCTACCAGTCCCTGTTCGGTCGCGATGCTGATGCAACGGGTCTGAACTTCTTTGCAAATCAGCTCTCGTCTGGTCGCCAGACGATCAACACGATCGCCATCAACATCCTTGACGGTGCAACGGGTTCTGACAAGACGATCGTTGACAACAAGATTGCTGCTGCGAACCTCTATACGGCTGCTCTCGATACTGGCACGGAAATCGTTGCTTACTCTGGTACGACTGCTGGTGACGCTGGTCGTGCGTTCCTTCAGGGCGTTACAACTGCTGTTCCTGCTCAGACAGCTGTTGATGCTGCTGTTGCCTCGATGGTAGCGACTGCAGGCACGAACCCGGGCTCAACGCAGACGCTTACAACTGGTATCGACAATCTTACAGGTACGGCTAATGCCGATACGTTCGTAGGTGATAACGCGACTGCGTCGGCAGGCGACCAGATCAATGGTGGCGCTGGCAACGATACTGTTAAGCTGTACAACACGACCGCTAATCCGGCTATTCCAACATTGGTTAGCATCGAGAACGTTTACATCAAGGGCTCAACAGCCGACTACGATGTCTCCGCTATCTCGGGAGTAACTAACCTTGAGATTGATACGGTCAATGTCAACGGCGGTGCTCGTGCTTATACTGTAGCTGCAGGCCAGGCACTTACCCTGTCTAACATCACCGACTCTGCCAACAGCAACAACGACGTTGATGTCAACGCCGCCGCTTCCGTTACCGAGCAGACCATTAAGTTGAATAGCGTTGGTGACGTAGCGACTGGTGGCAACGACGTTGAGGTCGACATCAATGGTACTGGTGTAGCAACCCTCAACTTGCAGGTCACGGGAGCTTCCAAGGCAACACTTATTAACACAGGTGCTGCTCTCAAGACGCTTAACGTGTCCGGCGACAAGGCAGTTGAACTCGGTGTTGTCCCAGGCGCGACTACTATCAATGTGACGAACACTGCTGGTGCGACACTGTCTTCCGGCGTTGCTACGACCAACGGTTTGAAAATCACTGCTGTTGGTGGCAAAGATGTTGTTTCGTTGACACAGGCTGCCGGTGCTAATGCACTCACCAACAAGGTTGCCGTTGATCTGGGCGCTGGCGACGACACTCTTGCGATTACGGCACTTACTGCAGCTAACAACATTCAGGATGGTGCGTCTTTCAAGGGTGGCGAAGGCGTCGATACCCTGAAATTGTTTGATGGCGACGTAATCGATGCCACTACGGGCAAGCTTTTCTCCGGTTTCGAAATCGTTGATCTTGGCGGCGCTCAGGCTACGACCAATCTTGATTTGAACCTCCTCGCTGCCAATAACACCATCAGCACGCTCAAGTTGAGTGCTGCTAACACTGCTGCAGTTG
>NZ_CP049248.1 GCF_011046895.1 Rhizobium rhizoryzae
CATTGTTATGCGCATCGGCCTTGAACGAGACCTCGTAAAATTGGGGTCGTTTCCAGTCCCATCGGTCCTGCAGGATATGGCAAAATCCATCGACGTTGGTTTGGCATGCCTCAGCACCGCGCACACGCCAGACATATCCCTCCCAGCCATCGATCTCACCCGTTGAAAACGGATCAGAGCCAAGAAGGCCAAGTGCAAGAGACAATTCCTTGAGTGTCGGCACGTCTGAGCACTCCATCGACGATAACGCAGCACAGCATGACGTACGCCTTGTGGACCTGTCCAGCTCTCAAGGCCAAATGCCCCCTGCCGTCTCAAGATGGTGCATTTACTTAAATGTTTGCCGTTTCTTCACCATACGGATCACGATCATGGGATCAAAGCCCACGGTCCCACAGGAAATACTAAAGAGATGATAATGCGTCACAATGCGAATCTACGTGTACATTCTGGCGATCCTGATGAGCCTTCTTCTATGGGTCTTGCTCTATCATGGGAGCCTGTGGCTCTACGCAGCCATGACTTGAGCCATCGGTCCGCGGCGCAGGTGGCTCATGTCATGAGCAAAACCCGCCAAGGTGGCCAAAGTTCTGCATCAGAACAAAGGCTGCTGATGGGTCGCAACTCAGATCGAGCTCCAACCCCTAACTGATATAAACCATTGAAATTATCATGAATTATCGAATATCCTGACACTATTTTGAATTTAGCGTCCGCTACATCCCTATGCTATGAAATAGGATTCTAACCCCCGATAAGTAACCCTTATCGATGGTGATTGATATGACGGCGAGGCCGGCAAAAGTTCGCTTCATTCGCAGGTCATCTCGATGGAACAGAGCCTACCTGAAAGTGGATTATTCAAGTGGACAACGTCGTGAGAACGAAGAGAAGAATTCAAAACAATGTACGGATTTGGGATCAAGCGGCAATTTACGTAATTCAGTCAGGTTTTGGAAGCAGTTGCTCGTCTAACATTACGTTGTGACAAAATACGGCTCGAGCAAGTCCATGAAATTCATATCAACTGCAAGTAGCTCTGCCAATCGCGGCACGAGACCTGCATCAACACCCGTTACATTCAACGGAACAATCGGCTTGTTCGAGCCTGCGCAAGGCTATGTACGCCCGGCTGCTGTTCTCTTTGCCAATCCCTGGGGCCTTGAGGATATGTGTACCCGCAAGTTTCGTCGGATCCTGGCGGAAGAGCTGGCCGATGAAGGTATTGCAAGCCTGCGCTTTGATTATCCATTCACTGGCAATGCCTTGGATGAAGGAGCGGAAACGGCAAATCTGAATTGTTGGATCAGTGCCTTTTCAGACGCCGCGCAGCTAGTGGCACAGCTTTCAGGATGCAGCCGCATTGTCATCGTAGCGCAAGGCATCGGAAGTCTTGTTGCCGCGAGGGCGATGGAAGAAATGCAGGGAGTTGATGCCGTTGTGCACCTGGCACCTGTCACATCAGGCCGCGCCTACGTACGTGAACTTTCCATGATGTCACAGGTCATCAAGGAAAAGCTGGACATTGATGCAGATGACACTGCCGACGACGGCCTTGTCGTTGCCGGCATAGGCATACCGAAAGGTATCGTAGAGGATCTAAAGCAGATCAGCCTCCTTAAGCAGGTATCCACTACCAGGACACGCATGCTTGTCTTCACGCGTGACACAAACCCGGCAGATATGAATTATGTCGATCATTTGCGACTGATTGGAGCAGATGTTCAATCGGAAATATTCGACGGATACGAACGTCTGACGACAAACCCCACCCTTGCCATTGTTCCAGAAGCTGTGGTCGACAAGGTCGTTTCCTGGATTGCCGCGCTTTATTCGACCGGTCGCGGGCAGAAGGCAGCAAATACCGTAACGTCGTCGTCACATAATGGAGAAGGCTTCACGGAAACACCTGTTCGCTTTGGCACCAACAACCGCCTTGTGGGAATTCTTTGCACGCCCCGAGTCGCAGTCGCGGGAAAGGTAGCAGCCTTACTACTGTCTTCCGGTTACGACCCAATGTCTGGATGGGCACGCTCTTCCGTTCGTCTTGCACGCTCCCTGGCCGCACAAGGAATTTCCTCCCTCCGCTTCGACGGTGCTAATGTGGCTGATAGCCCGCCAATCATGGGCACCTCGCAACAGGTTTTGTATGACATCTCGCAGATCACCGATGTCGAGGACGCTGTTACGCTGTTAAGGCGCTACGAGCCGCAAGCTGCGATCCTGGCCGTCGGGCGTTGTAGCGGAGCGCATCTGGGCTTTCAGGCCGCGCGGCAGAACGAGCAAATTTCCGGGCTGGTTGCGGTAAACCCTGTGGTATTTGAGTGGCCCGAAGGACGTTCCGTTGATGAGGCCCTGGCACAACCCATTCAATCCATGAGCCATTATTATCAGCGGCTTCAAGGGGGGGAGGCATTCAAACGCTTGCTGCGTGGGGATGTCGATATTGCCGTAAAAACAAAACAGGTAGGACAAGCTGTTTTTCGGAAACTGGCAGCCCCCGCAGTTCGCCTGATTGGAGGCATGACGCGACGCGAAAGATCCGTATATTCTGGTTTTCGCTTGTTGGCGCAACGATCAGCGCCTGTCATGCTTCTCTACAGCGCGAATGACGTTGGCCTTGACGAGTTCAATTTATTCTTTGGGCAAGAAGGCGACGGACTAAAGAATTTTCCCAATATTGCTCGTATGATCGTGGACAACGCTGACCATAATTTCACTCCACGACACGCGTTCGATCAATATCTGCAAGCCATCATTGATATGAGTAACATGCTATCTGGTAGCAACATGATATTCTGAATTGATCGCAGGGGATCTATTCTAGCGTCTGAAATTGCGCGCGACCAGGGTGTAGCCAGTCGTCCCAAATATCGCTAACGATAGCCTACAGTCTTATTGCTGCACTGCCAGGGCAGCATAATTCGACGTTTGGCTTCGATGCTTCTCGCTTATGGGCCAACAAAATCCGCTTTGCCTTTCCCGGCGCCAGATGAAACCAGTTTTCGGAAGGCAGGAAGCCATCCGCCTTGATCTGCACGGACTGCGCAAAGCGATCGGTTTCCACATCCAGTGCAAAGCCCGTTTCTGTTTCGACCAGTTCTGCCTTCAGCTCCACGTCGAAGAATGCGGCCTTTCGCCCTCGCGGAAAATGAAAGGCATCGGCCAGATGCGCGCCGGTCTCAGCGTCCGTCAGCGTGGCCACCGTCACCTCATGCTGGGGTGCCGCGAAGCGATAGGCATAGGTCGTATCGAAGAAGGAACCGAAGAGATCAGTAGCAGGAATTTTGATCTGACTGTGGGGCGCAAGCACAAGCGCCCGCTCGCCGGCGATCACTCTCTGCCGACCGTTCTTCAGGCAGGCAAGATCGAGATGCAAGGTGCGCTCCACCGGCGTCTCGTTGATGACATGCACGTCGAGCCCGTTGGTGCCTTCATCGAGCAGCAGCACCTGAACCGGCCGGAAGGCGCGGCGCACCGCATGCCAGACCGGTTTCGGCTGGCCCGTCGCATCCAATAGCCCCCAGCCAGCGCCGGGCAGAAGGTCCTGAAACGTCCAGACCAGCGCGCCACCGCAGCGGGAGCCCAGCCGTCTCCATTCGGCAAATGTCGCCTCGATTACCTCGCCGGTCACCACACGGGAAAGATCGAGATAGCGGTTCACATCCTCCCTGCGCAGGCGGACCGGGTCGACGTCATAAAGCAAGCCAAGATAGTGCTCGCGAATATCCTCGAAATCCCAGGAAGCATCACGGTCCCGTGGAACCCGCGCCTTCCATTGGGGATGATGCACCGGAGAAACGGGCAGATGCTGATCCAGCAGTTCCTGCTCCGGCACATGAGAGAAGGCGAGACATTCGCCCGCAAAGCGCACATCGGCACGGCGTGCGTCTTCGAGCGGCCTGCAATAGGCGCCGACGCCATAATAATGGCCAATGCCGGAATTCAGTGCAAAGGGCATAGGCCCGCCGGAGGGCGAGTTCGGGACGTAGATTATGTCCGGTCGATGGGTCTTCACCAGGTCCGGCAGGACCTTTTCCGTCAGGTCGCCGCACCAGATGGGTTGGGAAAGACCCATCATTGCGCCTTGCTGATAGACCTCGCTACCACCACAAAAAACAGCAAGTGATGGGGAGACGGAGGTAGCAACCAAGAGGGTTTCGATCTCGCGGCTGAAGCTTGCCAGAAATGCCTCATCCTGCGCTGGATAATCGAAGTTGGCGAGCATGGCCTCCTGCCAGACCATGATGCCGAGTTCGTCGCAAAGCGCGAAAAAGCCCGGCGTTTCATAGGTCATGGTGCCGCCGATGCGGATCATGTTCATGCCTGCTTCCGCCGCAAGTCGAAGCCAGGGTTCGTAATCCGCACGCGTACCGGCAAGCCGGACGATATCGGCATTGGTCCACACGGCGCCCCGGCAGAACACCGGCGTGCCGTTCACCACAAGCTGGAAGCCGTTCCCATCGGTCTGGCGGTCGATGGCGAGATGCCGGAAGCCGGTGCGTCCAAGAATGACGTCATCAGAGCCATTCGACAGGATCACATCATGCAGTACCGGCCTGCCATGCATATGCGGCCACCAGGGTTCAACGCCCGGAAGTTCAAGCGAGGCGATCGCTAGGCCCTGCTCATTCACGTTAACCGGCGTTTCAAACCCTGCACAGCGAAGCGTCAGGCCAGATACCGCACCGGCAACCCGAAAGCCGACATTCAGATGCCCGCAGCCTGCGGTATCGAGTGTCGGAACGATCCTGATGCTGTCGACGCTCTGCGTCTCATACCGCACCAGACTGATAGGGCGGTAAGGTCCAATGGCGTGAATTTCCGGACACCAGCCGGGCATATAGCCCAAAAGCGTAGTGCGAATGCCCCGCAATCCGGCTTCCGAAATCATGCGCGTGCGCCAGCGGGCGCGCTTCAGCTTACGGGACAGATGCGGTCGCAGCGCGCGGAAGCAGATCGCAAGGTGATCCTTGCCCGTCAGCGTAACCGGCACCTCATGCGCATGAAACATGCTATCGGAAGAGAGAATGAGCTCCTCATTGAGGAAGACATCCGCAAACGTCGCCAGACCATCCAGCTTGAGGATGGCGCTGCCTGCCGGTTCATTCAGATCAAGCCGATACCAGGCATCCTGATGATCGAGCGGAACGGGATTGGTCCGATCAAACAGCCCGGCCTTTTCCAGTGCTTCAGCCACGGTTCCCGGAACGAAGGCCGCAATCGCATCATCCGGCACAGTTGCGGGAAAGGCATGGGCTCCAGCAGGCGTCAGGGTCAGACGCCATCCGGTCTCGAGACGCCGGGTGGAGGCGAGGCTAAGCTCTGGGCGGGATGTCATGGGGCCTCACAGTTTCTGAGCAAGGCCATCCATCAATCGATCCCAAGCCTCTATTGCCGGGGACATTGCGCTGGCAAGCGTATCAAATTTCTTGCGGTTGACGGCACGTGCCACCTGAAACTGCACGGTCTTGCCGGTTTCAGCAATTTTCAGCGCCGCCTGCCGCTCCTCCTCGAACCGGCCTTCCGGACTGATCCACGCCAGATGGCTCGCCAGAAGCTCGAAATTGGCGCCGAACTGGCGCAGCGTGTTGAAGGCGTATTTGTGGAAGAAATCAAAGTCGCGCGCGGCCAGTGCCTCGATCTGCTGCGGGAAAACGCTGGCAAAGGCGACAAATGGATTGTGCCTTGGGCGACGGATGAAATGCCGCTTGAGAAGCGTTTGTGCTGTCGCCCTCAGATGCGCCTCACCTGGCAGGATTTCCGGCAGCTTGGCAAATTCCGTATAGGGCAGGAACGGCAGGGAACCGGGGGCAAGATTGCGCTGGAACACGCCATCGAAGTCATCGCCTTCCAGGCGGAAGAAGCCGCCATTATGGAAGTAGTCGAGGGTCCGGTTTTCCCGATCGAGACGGTTGATACCGATGGTCGTCTTGCCGTGTTCACGCTGATAGCTCACGCCCGTCGTATCCGGCATGTAGAAACTATCCATTTCGACCAGGCACAGGCGACCACGCTCGATCTGCGTTTCGACATGGTTTTCGACCGTATCGAAGATCGCAAGCTCCGTTGCGACCACGCCGTAAAGCGCTTCGAGATCCTCCAGCGGAACCTTGAAGAAGGTGAACTGATCCCCTTCAAAGTCCTGCGTCAGGGTAAAACCCAGCATGGCTTCAGGCGCAAGTCCGAGCGCGTTGAGGACTTCGATCCACAGATCGACATAGCAATTGGTTTCCGGCCACATGCGCTCCTGGGAATGGAGCGCATGGACACGGTAGGTCTCGGGATCGAGACCCGGAAAGACCATCGGCATCAGCCGATCAACCCCAGAGCGCGCGGCGTACATGTTCTGGCCAGTCCTCGGTTTCCAGACCGTGATGCTTGAAGAGTGCAAGGGCAATGCGCTCCAGACCAAAGCCGACGCAGGCCGTATGAGCGGTTTCACCGTCTGCCGTCGCAAGACCCCAGGTCTTGCCGAAGTGATCCTGATGGTAGTTGAAGCTCATGCAGGCTGTCGGGCCCGCATCGGCATTGACCGGGATCAGCAGTTCAAACTTAAGGTTCTGGCTACGCTGGTTGTTCTTGTACATGCGTCCGGCGCGACCGAAGAACGGGTCGTTGGCGACATCGATCTCGAAGGGAAGCCCGACTTCTTCCATCAGCTTCGTGCCACGCTCCATCCAGTCCTGGCGGAAAGCCATGACTTCGGATGGCGTGCCCATGCGTACATATTCACGCATGCGGAAGAGCTGCATGCGGGTCGGCTCCTTCGAAGGCTCATGGCGGAAGCAGTAGGACTGCAGATCAAACAGCCCGCCGCCTTCCTTCAGGGCACCACGCTTGGCAATGGTCGGATAGAGCGGATAGCAGGCCGCTGGCGTCAGCACGATATCCGTCGCCTGCTGCTGGCCGGTCCAGTCCTTGCCTTCTTCCAGGCATTGCAGGAGGCTGACATGATCCAGCTCGCAGCCGCAGAAGGAATGCACGGTTCCAGCAAGTTGCGGAAAGCTCTTCATATAACCGGAGCCCTCGAAATGGGCGCGGTTCATGCCGGGTGGAAAGCGGATGGCTTCCGGATTGTCGGCGCCACCAAAGCGGTCGATCAGCGCCTCGAAGCGGGTGATAACCTCCTCGAACTTGCCGCTACGGCCATAGAGGCCGTCAACGCCGGTGTCGATCAGAAGACCGGCTGCGAAAAGCCTGTCGAGTAAAGATACTGGCATGTCCATTGTCGTTACCCCAAAAGGCCTGTTTCGATCTTGTGAATGAGCAGCATGTTCGACGTATTCGCGAGGATACGGTCGTTGGAGATCATCAGCTGCGCTGATTGCGCATCCCGCAGATGGCGACCAAGGCTGAAGGGTGTACCATTCTTGTAGCCAAGAATGCCTGTGATCTGCATGGCATGATCGATGATCTTCGGTACGGTCTGCGACACGGCAATCTTCACATTGTTCATGGCCGCAGCGAAACCCATGGAGGACAGCTGGTCCGGATTGGCAAGCGCCGCCTCGTAGCGGGAAAGACCGGCGGTGACTTCCGAACGCACGAGCTGCAGAAGATTGGAGGCTTCCGCCAGATGAAGGGCACCGGGAGGTGTCTGTCCCGGCGTCTTGCGCGCAGCGGCCCGAACGAAAGCCTGAGCGCGGACCACCGCATCGACAGCAATTCCGTACCAAACACCACCCCACAGCAGATGCGAGCTTGCCAGCATGGACTGGGCGGCAATTTCCGCAAACGGCTTGGGGAAGATTTGTTCGGCGGGCGCTTCGCCCTTGAAGATATAGCCCTCGGAACAAGTACCGCGCATGCCGAGCGTATCCCACCCTTGCGTCAGTTCCAGCGTATACTGATCCTTGAGGAACACCGTCATCACCTGATCGGTGGAGGCAGCATCCGCATGGGCGCGCGAGGTGATCAAAATGGCATCGGCATAGCGGCCATAGGAGATGACCGTTGCATCCTTTTGCAGCCGACAAGTCTCGCCATCCAATTCGATGGCACAGATGGAATTGCGCAGGTTTCCGCCAATGCCGCCTTCCGTTGTTGCAGATGCTATCAGCAACTGGTCTGCTGCAATTGCCCGCATGAACCCTTGATGCCACGGGCTTTCGGTACCGTGCATCACAAGGCTGGAAAGCTTGATGTGGTGCATGGCAAAAACCATGGCCGAAGCCGCACAGGCCTGAGCGATGATCGTGCAGAGATCCGCAATCTGCGCAGTTGTTGCGCCTTCGCCACCAAGCGAAGCTGGGATCTGGATCGACAGGAGCCGCTCCGAGATCATGGCATCGACCGCTTCGCGCGGGAAACGCGCGTGACGGTCTACATCATCAGCATGCTTTGCAGCGATTGCAGCAACGCGACTGGCGCGCTCCTGCAAGGTCGCTCCGCGCGGATTGAGGATCGCGTCCATTAGGCAGCCTCTTTACCGGCCACCAGTTGGGCTATGACCTGCTCGATCATGGCGATGGTCGAGAAGGACTTGCGATTGAGAAGGTTGTCCGGAAACTCGACATCGAACGTGTCTTCCAGCGCCAGCATCAGTTGAACGGAACCGTGAGACGACATGCCGGCAGAAAACAGATCGGCATTCTGATCAAGATCGGCCGCGGCCGGAAGAGAGGCATATTTAACGAGAATGTCCCGAATCTGGTCTTGCATAGCTTCACCTTTGCCAAAGCACGCGAGGCTTATTGCCTCTGGTACTTTAGCGATAATGAAACGGGTCTAAATTGACCTTAAAGCAATCGTTAAAACTGTTCCTAGGTGGCGCAATTTCGAGCGACAGCATTCAGCATTAAATTTGCGTTTACCATACACGCGCGACATACGCCCGACGAGCTTCCCGAACGGGAAGAATTGGCTTGAGTACTATCTGGCCGAGCGGGTCACGCACAGCATTCAAAAGAGATGCAAGCGGATCCAGTCACAGGCCCGCACGGGCTGAGCGCACATCACTCCGCCCCGTCGATCACCGCTTCCAGCTCGATTTCCACCTCATAGTCACCGATCAGGTTTCCAGCCTCGATCAGCGTATTGGCGGGCAGAACTTCACCGAAGACCCGGCCATGGGCACGCGAGACGGGCTCCCATTTTGAAGCATCCCGCAGGTAGACGCGGGTGCGCACTACATCGTCCATCTTTGCGCCCAGAGGGCTCAAAGATGCACCGATCTTGTCGAGAATATAGGTCGCTTGGGCACCCGGATCGCCCGGCGCCACGCATCTGTTCGTACCATGGGTCGCCGTCGTGCCGGATACGAACACGCGGTTACCCACACGCACGGAGCGGCTGTAACCGGCAATCGGCTCCCAGATACTACCAGAGGAAACACGCCATCGCCCCGGACGACCCGGTACGGCTTCCGCCTTGTAGACGGAGGGGATGGCGTCCAGATGGTGGCTCAGATCACCGGACGCCGTGAGGAACGGCGGCTTGCGATATTCATCGCCGCAATCGCCGGGGATGGGTTTTGTCTGCGCAAAAGCTGCATCGAGGGCGGCGTGATCCTCTGCGTCGAGTGCAAAGCGGAAGACATTCAGATTGTCATCGCGGTGCTCACTTTCGCCCAGACGCGCCCCGATGATGGTGGCCGCCACCGCCTCATGCTCCAGCACCCAGCGGCTGGCGACGTTCGACAGTGAAACACCATGCTTCTTCGCGACATCGGAAGCAGCGCGCAGGATGGCCTGATAGGGCTCCCAACCGCCGGCGGTATCAATGAAACGCTTGTATTTCGAACGGCTCCAGTCAGGGATCAAGGCTGGTTCCAGTTGTCCCAGCCATTTTTCCGAGAGAAAGCCACCGCAGAGTGTGCCATAGGCCAGAAGCTTCACGCCGGTGCGTTTGCAAAGAGCGGAAAGGTCGCCTGCTGCGCGACGGTCGATCAGCGAGAAGGACACCTGATTGCTGGCGATCTCGATGCCATCGGCCAGAGCGAGGCCCAGATGCGCCGCATCGAAATTGGTGAGGCCCAGCGCGCCGATCAGGCCTTCTTCCTTCATCGCCTGCATCTCGTGCAGGGCGTCCAGCCAGGCCGGATGCTCGAAGGTCCACCAGTGAAATTGCAGGAGATCCACCTTGTCGACCTGCAGCCGCTGAAGGCGTTCTTCCACGCCGCGCCGCACGACATCGCGCGACATGGGGCCGGGTTCGGGACACCATTTGGTAAAAGCGCGCGGCTTTGTCGCTCCTGCCGTAAAACGCTTCAGCAGGTGGCCGGTGATGATTTCCGCCGAACCGTAATGGTCGGCCATGTCGAAGGTATCAAAGCCAGCCTGCACATAGGCCTGCAGCGCATCGGCACCCTGTTCCGGGTCGACGGTCGAACCGTCCTTCTCGATATCGGCCACCTGCCAAAGGCCGCAGACGAGGCGGCTGATCTCCAGACCGGGAGCAAGAAGGGTACGTTCGGGACGGGCTTGCATGAAGATTATTCCTTGGATGGAGTAGCGCGCAGGGATTTCAGGCGTGTCAGCGGACTGACCTCGCCAAACAGGCCGCGTGGGCGCCACAGAAGCATGAGGCAGAGACCGACGCCGATGGCGACGATTTGCAGCGCGGCGGCACGCGCCTGCTGTTCTGCCGGGATGAAGGAGGAGACGGCGGCGGCAGAGAGCGCCCAGAGCCCCCAGACGAGGATGGCACCGGCAATCGCGCCGCGATTATTGCCGGAACCGCCGACAATCAGCATGGCCCAGACCTGAAAGGTCAGGATCGGCATGTAGTTGTCCGGCGCGATGAAGCCGATGAAATGGGCCTGCGTTGCGCCTGCCAGCCCCATGATCGCGCCGCCCAGCGTGAAGGCCTGCAAGCGAAAGCGAATGGGGCGTTTTCCCAGCGCCTGCGCCGCCACCTCATCCTCGCGAATGGCCCGCAGCACACGCCCCCACGGACTTTTCGCCAGATGCTGGAGGCCAAGATAGAGCGCCAGCACAACGACGATCATGATCGCCAGATTGCCGAGGCTGAAGGCCAGCGCATTTTCCTGCCAGGCGGCGAAGGGGCGTGGAATGAATCCGATACCGAAGGCTCCGCCGGTCAATGGCTGCAGATTCAGCACGCAAAGCTGGATGGTGACGGCCACGCCAAAGGTGGCGATGGCGAGATAATCGGCACGAAGCCGAATGGTCAACGCACCGACCGCCCAGGACATGAGGCCCGAGACCACGGCAGCACCCAGCCAGCCGATCAGGATCGGCATGCCGAAGCCGCCGAAGCGATCCGGGCTGGGCGGCGTTGTCAGAAGCGCTGACGTATAGGCGCCGACTGCCACGAAGGCTGCAATGCCCACATTGAACAGGCCGGTCATGCCCCATTGTACGTTCAGCCCTAAGCAAATAATCGCATAGGTCAGCGCCATGGAGAGGAAGAAGGCGGCATAGGCAAGGAGATCAAGGGTCATGACGCTTTCCCGAACAGGCCGCGCGGGCGAACAATGAGAACGGCTATCAGGATGACGAAGGAGACGGCAGCCCGCCATTCTGCGCCGACAGCCTGTACCGCAAGCGCCTCGCAAAGCCCGATAATGAGGCCCGCCAGCATGGCGCCCGGTACACTGCCGATACCGCCGAGAATGGCCGCCGCGAACAAAGGCAAGAGCAGATCGTGGCCGAGATAGGGGCGGATCTGGATCAAAAGCCCGCTCATGATGCCTGCAACGCACGCCAAGGCCGCGCCCAGAAACCAGACGGTCCGGATCACCCGTCGCACATCGATCCCGGCAATGCTGGCAAGTGCGGGGTTTTCGCTCACCGCCCGCATGGCGCGACCGATATCCGTGCGGGTCATCAAAAGATGAACAACAACGACGGCAAGAACGGCGATCACCAGCATCAGCAACTGGTCCGGCGTGGCGCGTAAGCCACCACCCAGTTTCATGGCGATCTGCAATGCCTTGGTGAAATAGGCAGGGCGGGAGGTAAAGAGGAATTCCAGCAGGCTTCTCAGCGCCAGCGAGGCCCCGAAGCTTGCCATGACCATGATGATGATGGCGCTGCCGCGCCGCCGGAAGCTGGAAAACAGAATGGCATCGACAGCCAGCGCCAGAAGGCCGGTCAGCACGATGGCAATCAGCGCGGAAAGCGGCAGGGACCAGCCGAAGGAAAACGGTGCAATGGGTTGGGTCAGGCCCGCCGAGAGAAAGCCGAGCGCACCGCTGACTGCGAGCGCCAGATAGGCGCCCCAGGACAAAAGTTCGCCATGGGCGAAATTCGAAAAGCGAAGGATGGAATAGGTGAGCGTGACGCCCACGGCTCCCAGCCCGATGATGGCACCGGCAATCAACCCGTCCATGATGAATTGCGGGTTCATGACAGGCTCCTTTCGCTGGAGGGTGTCGCTACCACCCCGGTCGCATGGGCTGTTCCGAGATAGATCCTGCCGATTAGCGGGTCGTCTGCCAGCTCGGCGGGTGTGCCTTCATGGCGAATGCGGCCTTCGGCGAGGATGACGGCACGATCGGCAATCGCCAGCGCTGCCTTGACGTTCTGTTCGACGAGAACGACGGTCACGCCTCCCGCGTTGATCGCCTTCAGCATCTGGAAAACCTCGCCGACAATCTTCGGTGAAAGACCGGCTGAAGGCTCATCGAGAATGATGACCGGCGGATCGAGCGCCAGCGCACGCGCCACCGCCAGCATCTGCCGCTGACCGCCAGAAAGGGCACCGGCCAGCCGCGAGGGTTTGGTCGCCAGATCCGGGAACTTTTGAAACAGTTCTTCGATCTTGGCCGCCCGCTTTGCCTTGGGCAGGTAGGACACCGCGATTTGCAGGTTTTCCAGAATGGTCATGGTGGCGAAGACGTTTTCCGTCTGTGGCACGAAGGCGAGACCCTCCGCCACCTTGCGATGCGGTGCCACATGGGTGATGTCGCGGCCATCCAGCATCATGCTGCCGGAGAAGACCGGAACGAGCCCGGCAATGGCTTTGACGAGGGTGGATTTTCCCGCCCCATTCGGTCCGAGCAGTACCACCAGTTCTCCCTTGGCCACGGAGATATCGACACCGCGAATAATGGGCAGATCCGGCTCGTAACCCGCGACAAGCCCTTGAGTGGTGAGGATGGGCGACGAACTCATGCCGTTCCTCCGAGATAGGCTTCGATCACGACGGGGTTGGCGGAAACATCCGCAGGCGTACCCTCCGCCAGAAGAGAGCCCAGCGCCATGGCCACCACGCGCGAGCACAGGCGCGACACCATATCCATGTTGTGCTCGATCAGGAGGATCGACTTGCCCTGTGCATTCAACTGGAAAACCCGCTCGATAATGACCTCCAAAAGCGCCGGATTGACGCCGGCCGCCGGTTCATCGAGCAGGATCACATCGGGATCGGCCATCAGCACGCGGGCCAGTTCCAGAAGCTTGCGCTGTCCGCCGGAAAGAACCCGTGCAGGCTGGTGTTCAAGATGCGAGAGCGTGACGAAATCCAGGAGATGTCGCGCCTTTTCCAGAAGATGCCGCTCTTGGTCTCGTACCATCTTGATGTTGAGGAAATTGGCAAACAGCCCCTCGCCCTGCTGCTTCTGGCCGCCGACCATCAGGTTTTCCAAAACCGTCATTTCCGCAAATGGCTTCGGGATCTGGAAGGTCCGCGCCAGCCCATGGCCGATGCGCTTTTCCGGGGCTTCGCGGGACACTTCGCGACCGGAGATCCACAATTCGCCAGAGGTCGGCTGAAGGCTCCCGGCAATCAGGTTGAACATGGTGGTCTTGCCGGCGCCGTTCGGGCCAATCAGCCCCACCATTTCCTGCCGCCGGACTGTCAGCGACATCTCGGACACAGCCGTCATGCCCTGAAACCGCTTCGTCAAACGCCGGGCGTCGATGACCACATCGCTGATGGGCGGCGAAGTAACGGGCGAATTGAAATCGGTACTTGCGGTCATCGTGAAATTGGGTCTTGATTTGATGTATGATGTTTGATCAAACTTTAAGCCTAAACGAAAATCAACCTGTATTTTCGCAATGAGAAAATGAGGCAGGGATGACGGAAACACCTCACAGCAGCGTCGAGGGCCTGACCCCCGTCGGCCGTGAAACGGTGCAGGACCGGGTCTATGGCCAGTTGCGCCAGACCCTGATCAATGGCGGCTTTGCCGCAGGCGATCCGTTGCGGATCGTGGAACTGGCGGAACGCTTGCAGACCAGCACCATGCCGGTGCGCGAGGCGCTGGGTCGGCTGGTGTCGGAGCAGGCGCTGGAAGCCATGCCGAACCGAACGGTGCGCGTGCCACTGATCACTCGGCAGAGGCTCGATGATCTGGAGCGCGCCCGTGTGCTGATCGAGGGGCGGCTGGTGGAGATGGCGATTGCGCATCTGACGGCAGACGATCTCGAAATCCTGCGCAAGATCAACAGTGATTGCGATCAGGCCTTCGAGATGCACGGGCAGGACATCGGGCCGGTGACATCCCAGTTCAACCAGCGTTTCCACTTCCACATCTACCAGGCTGCCGGTTCGCAGGTGCTGATCCCCATTGTCGAAAGTCTCTGGCTGCAGTCCGGTCCAGTGGTGCGGGCGGCGGCGCAGATCCACGATGAACAGGGAGGCCTTGCCGCAACCGATCATCACTGGGCCATGATCGGCGCCATCGAGCGCAAGGATGGAAAGGCCGCCGTTGCGTCTCTTGCGGATGATATTGGCCGCTCCTTCGATCTCGTACGGGCGCGTCTTGCTGCCGGAGAGGAAGCCGCATGAGCCGCGACGACAGTTTCGAGCTTTTCGATCTTCGGGTCGATGTCGTGATCCCGGAGGAAGGCCCGGTTTATTGCGGGGCAAAACCCGGAGACTATTTCGAACTGAAGGGCGAAATGCTGCATCTGCCACCGGGCCAGGGCATTTCCATCTATTCGCTCGCCTCGGTGCTTCCCCTGCTCGCCGCCAAGCAGCGCCCGACCCATCCGCATGACTGGATGACGACAGATGCCGATATCGCCTGTCCCGATCCCAATTGCGCAACCCGCCTGCGCATTCGGCGCACGGGCCTTCGCCGCTTCAGCCATGCTGAAACCACTGCCGTTCCCCTGAAAGAAGACTGATCCCATGCAACGCATCACGCTCGCCCCCGGCTACGAAATCTCTCGCGTCATCCGTGGCGGCTGGCAGCTGGCGGGCGGCCATGGAGACATCGACCGGACTACCGCCGTGGAGGACATGGTGGCCTTTGCCGATGCGGGCATCACCACCTTCGACTGCGCCGATATCTATACCGGCGTCGAGGAGCTCATCGGCCAGTTTCGCCTGCGCTATCGTGACTTGCGGGGAGAAGAGGCTCTCAGCCGTATCCGGGTGCACACCAAGTTCGTACCGGATCTCGCGGTGCTGCCCACGATCAGCAAGGCTTACGTGGAAGGCGTGATCGATACATCGCTGAAGCGCCTGAATCTCGAGACGCTGGATCTCGTGCAGTTCCACTGGTGGGCCTATGATATTCCCGGCTGGCTGGAAACGGCGGGCTGGCTGAAGGAACTTCAGGACGAAGGCAAGATCGGCAAGGTCAGCGCCACCAATTTCGACAGCGACCACATCGAGGCACTGTTCGAAGCAGGCATTCCGCTTACCTCCCTGCAATTGCAATATTCGCTGCTCGACCGGCGTCCGGAAAAGCGCATGGTCTCCCTGGCGCAAAACAAGGGCTTTGCGCTGTTCTGCTATGGTACGGTGGCAGGTGGTTTCCTCAGTGACAAATGGCTGGGCGTGACCGAGCCGGAGCATCCGCTGGAGAACCGCTCGCTCACCAAATACAAGCTGATCATCGACGATATCGGCGGCTGGGATCTGTTCCAGGCCCTGCTTGCCACGCTGCGTCGCATTGCTGACCGTCACCAGACGGATATCGCGACGGTTGCCAGCGCCGCCATGCTGAGAAAGCCGGGGGTTGCCGCCGTCATCGTCGGCGCGCGCAACCGCGACCACCTTCCCTCCAATCTCGCCATCTCGGACATCACGCTGTCGCAACAGGATCTCGCCGAGATTGATGGCGTGCTGGCACAAGCGCGCGCGCTGGACGGCGATGTCTATACGCTGGAGCGCGACCGTACCGGTCGGCACGGCAGCATCATGAAATACAATCTCAACAAAGGCCCCGATGAGGGCCGCAACAAAGGGGAATGAGATGAAAAGGGGAACGGAATTGAAAAAGCTGCAGATGAAGAAACTGGTCCTGGCCTCCACCATCCTGGCAGGACTGTCCGCAACGGCGCTGCCGGCAAACGCTGCCGATTGCGATGTCACGGTCGGCGTCGTCATGGAACTCACGGGCCCTGCCGGTGAGTATGGCAAGGCGGGCGCGAAATCCGTCGAGATGGCGTTTCGGGATTTCAACGAGGCGGGCGGCGCAAACGGCTGCAAACTCACGATGGATACGCGCGACAGCCAGAGCCAGGGCAATGTGGCCGTGGATCAGGCAACCCAGCTCGTCAACATCAAGAAAGTGCCGGTCATCATCGGCGGCATCATTTCGTCGGTGTCGATCCCGATCCTGACCTCCGTAACCGCCCCGGCGGGCGTGCCACAGGTTTCACCTGCCTCCTCTTCGCCGACGCTGACCGCATTGGGCCGAGACGGCAAGACCAATGGCGTATTCTTCCGCACCATCACGTCAGACGCGCTTCAGGGCACTGCGGCGGCAAAATATGCGCTGGATCAGGGCCTGAAAAAGATCGCCATCGTTCACGTCAACAATGATTTCGGCGTGAACCTGATGAAGGAGTTTTCCGCCGCCTATACCAAGCTCGGCGGCACCATTACCTCGACCACGCCCTATAACGAAAAACAGGCAAGCTATTCCTCCGAAGCAAGTGCCGCGATGAAGGGCGATCCTGAAGCCCTCTATCTCGTCAGCACGCCCGTGGATGGTGCAACGATTGCCCGCGCCTGGATCTCGGGCGGAGGTGCAGCCAAATTCCTGCTGAATGACGGAATGAACTCGAAGGACTTCATCGCAAGCGTCGGCGCACAGTATCTGAACGATGCCTATGGCACGTCTTCGGGCACCAAGCCGACGGCATCCACCGAATATTTCAACGCCAATTACGAGAAATTCTCCGGCGGCATCTCGCCCGGCGCGCCTGCCGCCGATCGATCCTACGATGCGGGTGCCATCGTAGCCCTTGCCATCGCCAAGGCCGGCTCAGCCGACAAGGCAGCCATCAAGGCAGCCATTCCGCAGGTGGTCGCCGAGGGCGGAACCCCGATCTATGCCGGGAAAGCGGAGTTCGAAAAGGCGCTGAAGCTCATCAAGGAAGGCAAGCCGATCAAATACGAAGGCGTGATCGGTCCCGTCTCCTTCGACAAATATGGCGATATCATCGGCCCCTTCCGTCTCTGGAAGATCAAGGACGGGGCAGTGACGACACTTGGCCAGATGAGCGCCGAAGAGGTCGGCACGATCAAGGCTTCGCTGACGAAGTAAACTTGCAAGAAGCGTCTCTGCAGGGGCTCATGCTCCTGCGGAAACGCTTGACACCACTCAGGCAGCCAGAGCGTGCGGCTGCGCCACAAGCATCGGCTTGCGCGACAGGCGCTGGCCCAGCGCAATCATCGGCGCTTCGATAAAACGATAGGTGAGCGCGCAAAACGCGATGATCGCCGCAAAGACGAAGACTATATAGACGGGCAGGCTCAGTTGCCGCAGCCAGCTTGCCTCATCGGTCTGCAGGATCGCCCAGTACAGCGTGTAGAACACGACCGGATGCATGAGATAGAGCGAATAGCTGATCTCACCCAGCCAGGAGAGCGGCCTCCAGGATAGGCCGCGCAGCACGAACAGCAGGAAAATGCCAAGCGCGATGGGATAGGGCAGCAGTAGCTTCAGGACACGCGCACTCGTGGCCTCGAAAACCACCGAGTGATAAAGCAGGGCCGCCGGTATGCCGAGGCAGACGAGCAGGCAGAGTGCGCCCAGGATGATACGGCCCGGCGACGATAACCGTCCATCCACGAGGCGGCGGATCGCGGCACCCAGAAACATCATGCTGATGAAGGCCACATCATGGGCGGGGATGGTCATGAGGTTGATGCTCTTGCCGCCGCCGATCTTCAGCAGCAGGTGGACCGGAATGATCAGCAGCACGGCGCCAAGAATGACCCGTTCCCGATCGAGCAGCTTCAGCGCAAACAGAAGCGCGCAGATGAGGTAGAAATAAAGCTCGATCTTCAGCGTCCAGTAAAGCCCGGAAATATCCTGATAGCCCAGCTTGTGCTGGATCATCGTCAGATTGAAGACGAGCGTCTGCCAATCCGCCTGCCTGTCATATAGCCACCACATGGTGACGAGACTGAGCGGTATGGAGACCCAGTAGAGCGGATAGAGCCGGAAGAAACGGCGGATGGCAAACTTGCGCAATCCCTCCACCCGCTCCCCCTTGAGGCTCGAGGGAATGAGAAAGCCGCTGATCAGAAAGAAGACCAGAACTCCGGTTCGGCCGAAATCAAGCGTTACTGGTACAGTATGCAGCCATGACGAAGCCTGATTGCCAAGCTGCGAAAATATTTCCGCCACATGCAGCCAGATGACAAGGCACGCCGCGATGGCGCGCAAGCCGTCAATATTTTCAAAACGACCTGACTTGCCCAACCGTCCTGTCCCCAACCTGCCTTCAGCTCCCCTGCTGAGAGGATGATGACAGAGCTTTAGCACAGGATTGCTGTCGCGAGAGGGCTCAGAGCCAGCAGTCGTCGACGATTACAATCTTGTTGCCCAACGACAACAAGATGAGGAGGGAAGCTTGCCCCTGAATGCGAAAAACCCCCGGATTGCTCCGGGGGTTCCTCTGTCCAATCCGAGAGGGATTAGGAAAGTGTCAAATCTGCTGCAGTGAAGTTAGCAGCAGTTGCGCCGACGATCTTAATAGCAAGATCGGTTCCAGCATTGAAGTTGCCGTCCTTGTTCGCGTCGACGTAAACCATCTCTGTACCTGCGTTCAGAACTACGCGACCGGTACCGGAGAAGAAGCCAGCAATATCACCAGCAGGCGTAACTGCCGTCGATCCAACGGTTGTATCAGCACCAAGAGCGAACGACTTAACATCCAACTTGTCGGCAGTAAATTCAAAGCCGTTGACAGTCGTCATTTTGTTGATTGTCGAGACGTTTGCACTGGTGAACACAAGCGAATCAGCCTTGCCTGCGGTCGCACCAAGCGTGACAGTGTTCGTGCCGTTGCTGGATACAGAGATAGCAACGCCTTCAGTCGGATCCGTGCCGGTAGCGAGATCGAGAACCAGATTGCCCTTCAGGCCAGAAGCGTCAAACTTGGTAAGCGCGCTGAAATTCGCTGCGGCATTGTCACCAACAGTGAGTGTATCAGCTTCACCTGTCACAACGATAGACTTAGTGTTCGTGAGAACAACCGCGCCAAGCGTGGAAACGTTGCCCGTCGTGGTAGTGTCATTAGAAACAACTACATTCAGGTTCTCAATGCCGAGGACAGACAAAGTCTCGCCAGCGGTCAGCACGGCTTCTTGAACTGCCAAAGTAGCAGTGTCATTGCTACCTGTTACGTTAGCAAAGGTGAACGTCGCATCGTCAGCAATCGCACCCTTAACGCCCACAGTAGTAGCAACATTCACGCCAGAAATTTCCAGCTCACCTACAGAAGCGCTGTTCCAAACAGCCTTGACGCCTGTAGATGCGCTCAGGTCAAGCGTGGACTTCGTTGCTGCAGTAAGGTCAGTGATGTTGAGCGTCTCAACATTTTTGATCACCGGAGTGATCGAAACGTTATTCAGGCTTGCGTTAAGCGTGTCGTTGCCAGCGCCGCCATCAATAATATCTGTTGTTTCGAGAGCATTCACAGTGAGGTTTGCGCGAATGGTATCGTCATTAGCAGTCGTCTTAAGTGCAAACGACGTCTGATCAGGCGAAACGACATCTGCCGTTGCCGCCGTCAGCGTAATGATAGAACCCGGCTGACCCGTGGAACCAGAACCGCTAGCCGAAACCATAGCAGCAACAGCCGTATCAACTGCAGCAGCTGTCGGAACAGTCGTCGTAACGCCCGTTACGAAAGCGCGGCCCTGAGCAGCAGCAGCCAGACCGGAGTATGCTACAACTTCAGAACCCGTGTCGAGTGCCTTGGTGTAGAGGTCGGCAGCAGCGATCTTGTTGTTGGAGACCGTGCGGTCGTTGCCCTGGGCACCATCAAGGATCGCGATTGCGATGTTGTTGATGTTGAGCGAGCCGTTTGCCAGCGCGTTGGAGAAGAAGTTCAGGCCAGTCAGGTCCGCATCGCGGCCGAACAGGGACTGATAGATCGAGTTGATGATCTGAACGTTGTTCAGGCCGGAGAAGCGAGCCTGGTACTCAGGCGAAGCAGCAAGATTGCCGATCGCATTGAGGTTCGCACCGTTGTTCGTGACGGAGTTGAAGTAGCTGAGGCCTGTCGGGTCAGCCGGACGGCCGAACAGCGCGACATATACGCCCTGAATAGTTGCCATAGTGAAATTCCTCTCGATTGGATGACCAATGTTTCGGTCGAGCCAAGAGGTATAGCGATCCACTCAACAGGTCAATAACTCACTATACGAATTTCGCTAAAATTTCTCGTCTTTGGTGTATGATACTGAATCATAACATCTTTTTTCGCGCTAAAATCGGGCATATTCGGAAATGATATGCGCATATTAGAGTCTTTTCGCATTTTTTTCCTCTTTGTGACGCACAGTCGGCTCTTTTGCGGTTTACACAAGTCAATGATTCACTATATAAGAGGCACTGTAACAGGGCGCGCTGGGCAGCGGCGCCCGAGGGGCCGGGATAGTCATGCACTCACAGTTGGAAAATGTGTCGACCAAGGATGAAGCAGCCGCACTACGGCGCGAAGCGGGTTCCTGGCTGAAGGAAAGACGCGAAGCCGTGGGCCTCAGCCAGCGGGAACTCGCCGTCAAGGTCGGCATCGAATACTATACATTTATCTCGCAGATCGAGGCAGGCCGCGGCCGGGTTCCGGCAGAGCGCTACGAGGCCTATGCCAATGCGCTGGGCATCAATCCGCGTGAGTTCACGCTGATCATGCTGAGCTATAACGAGCCGGCAATCTACCGCCTGCTGCAGATGAGCGCCAAGCCGGAAGCGGCGCCTGCGCCTGAGAAAAGCGGCTCCGTGATCGTGGATCTGGAAAAGCGCCTCTCCATGCTTGAGTCCATGCTCATCAAGTAACAACAGGTATAGCGGCGGCACATCACCATGCCGCTGCGCCGAACTCCCCGATCACCCACTCCTGTATGCGTCGCTGGCAAGCGGGATCCAGATCCGGCGGCAGCTCTGCCATCGAAAAGAAGCGCCCCTCGATGATTTCGAAGTTGCGGCTGAAGCCATCCGGTTGCGACACCTGCGCGGTGAACAGCACGATATGCTCCCGCCGTGAACCTTCGACATTCAGGTAGACATATTTCAGGACAGGCTTGCCGAGGATCTGGAGATTGCCCTCCTCCCTCAGCTCGGCAGCAAGCGCCTCCTCCACGCTCACACCATTATCGACCCCGCCGCCCGGCAGATGCCAGCCCGGTGTGTAGCTATGCCGGACGAGATAGATCCGGTTTTCCGCATCGGTGCAGATGGCCCGGACCGACAGGATTTTTCCGCTGAAAAATGAATAGTGTAGCCGCAAGATCTTCGAGAAGAGACGGCTGACGGCGGAAGCGAGATGCAATTTCATGGCGCTCTGATATCTTGGATTCTGCTGCGATGCACGTTTATCCTGGCGGATCTTGCGAAGAGGGAACGAAGATGGCGTCCTATAATCTGGCCGGCCCCAAATGGGGCGATGCGACCTATGGCACAAGTGGCGGCCAGATTACGTGGAGTTTTGCGGCGCAAAGCTGGGGCGGGTTCAACTTCAAGCCCATAACCGACACTGCCTATCAGCAATTGGTACGCGATGCCTTTGCTGCCTGGTCTACCGTCGCCAATATCAGCTTCGTTGAAATCCCCGATGGGACATCGGCAAAACTGCGGATCGGCTGGGATCAGATCGATGGTCCGGGCAAGACGCTTGGCGAGGCAAGCTGGCAGGCAATATCGACCAACAATGTCAACTTCTCGATTTCTGGCGCCGAGATCCGCTTTGATACGGCTGAAAGCTGGTCCACCAACAAGAATACGACGACCGCTGGTCCGCTTTCCAATTTCTACACCACGGCCCTTCACGAGATTGGCCATGCGATCGGCCTTGGCCATACCGATGACAAAAGCCAGATCATGTATGCGCTCGCCAATGATCAGGTGACCCTGAACACCGGGGATATAGCGGGCGCGCAGGTCCTGTATGGCGCCGCACCCCTACGCGGTTTTGTTGCCACCAATGGCAATGACACTTTCACGCTGACAACCGGCAATGACGTGATCGACGGCCTTGCAGGAACAGATACCGCCATCTTTGCGGCAAGCCGCGCCCAGATCAATGTCACAAAGTCCGGCGCTACAATCACGGCTACGGGGCAAGGCACGGACCAGCTGACGAATATCGAACGCCTTCAGTTCAATGACGGAACGTTGGCCTTTGACACTACCGGCAATGCCGGTCAGGTCTATCGCCTCTACAAGGCCGCGCTCGACCGTACGCCGGATCAGTCCGGTCTGGGTTACTGGATCAAGCAACTGGATGCGGGCAAGGGCGATATCGTCTGGATGTCAGCCAATTTCATCGATTCCGCGGAGTTCAAGGCCACCTATGGCACGCCGCAAACGGTGAACAACACGGCTTTCGTCAATCTGGTCTACAAGAACGTGCTGGGACGATCGCCGGATGCTGCGGGCTTCAGCTTCTGGGAGGGCAAGCTGACGGGTGGCTATCAACGCGAAAAGCTGATGGCAGACTTTTCCGAAAGCACCGAAAACCAGACGAATGTGGCGACCGCCATCAAGGACGGGATCTGGTACGTATAGTCTGGTATGTGTAAATTACGCCACATATGCAAATAACACGTGCAGAAACGACAACTTACCCTTCATCGCCTTGAGGCTTCGGATTGCCAGATGACGCAATTTGGCATAGTGATTTAGACCTTGCACTGCTGCTTCGAAGGCGGCACGGACAGCAATGAGTAAAACAGAGAACGGATTGCATGCGGATTCTGCCTTTCCCGACCAAGAACGCCCGCAAGCCCGCACCCCAGATTGCGGACTGGTCACAGCAGGAAATTGCAGATTTTTACCGCGCACACCGACTTCTGGCCGAAAATGGCGCGGCGATCGGCATTGATCGTGGCCTGAGCGATATCGGCGAACCATGGCTCGTTTTCTTCGACCAAAGCTCACAGGATGTTTTCCTGCATGTGGCGCGTATCGATGATCGCTGCCATCTGATCTGCGATCCGCTGAACCTGCGGATCTCTGCGGCCAACATTGCCGCGTTGATCATGGAATTCGAGGCTGCCGTCCGGACCTCGCTCTCCATTCGCTCCGAGCGTGCGAAGAACGTCGTCATCCACCCGGCGGCACGCATCATCATGTCGATCTCCGCTATCTTCCTGCTGTTCAAGCTGGAAAACAGCGAAGCCCAGGCCAAGGGTCTGGCCGACAAGGTTTCCGTTGCCGGTGATGCCACGGGCCCGGCCCGGCTGATCGACAAATCCAGCGCGGCCTTTGCGCGCGCTCAAAACGCGTTTGCGCGTGCTTTCGATAGCGTGGATGCGCCTGCCAATGCCGCACTTCTGGCCGGTGTCATCCTGGCTGGCGAATTGGCCACGACACTTGATGCCAATACCAAGGTACTGGCGACAGAAACGGAAAAGACCGTTGTCCTGCCGCATGCCGAGGATGCCCCTGCTCTTCAGCTGCTTGAAGGGTCCGAGCAGCACAAGATGCTTGTTCCGCAGACCGAAACTGCAGTGCATGTGCAGTCCTCTGCCCGCACACAGCCGGTTACCGAAGTACTTCAGGCGGCGAAAAACAACGGCGAAACGGCCCATGCCCTGACGCAGCCGCAACAGGTTATCCTGAAGGAGGCCGCGCCTGTCTCCAATAATCCGGTGGTCGAGCAACATTCGAACCTGCATACGGAAGTCAGCAATCAGGACGTGGTGATCAAATCATCCGAGCCGATGGCACGGACGGCTGACCCCGAAGCGGAAAGTACGCCGGTGACCAGCAGCAACGGGCTGAAGGCGCTGGCAGACGAGACCATCAAGACCGGCGGTATTCTGTTCAATTATAAACCGACGAGCTCGAACACGCCGGTCAAGGACGCTGCGCCGGAGGCCGCAAAGCCCGTCATAGAAGCGCCATTTACAGTCTCAATCAACACATTGGACGAGTTGACAACCAAAGCCGGCTTCGTTTTGAAGACGAGCGTTGACATCATCAAGTCATCTATGGTGCAGGATTTTCTCACCAAGCAGATGGGTCAGTACTCGTTTGAATGGCAAAGCGGAAAATTGCTGTTTGAGCAGGCCAATGTGGATGGTTTGAAGGCCAGCGAACTTGGTATCTGGACAAACGTGGCAGCCGACCAGAGCACCGTTACCATCGTAGGCAAAGCTGCCGTGATCGACGACATCATGCATTTCTTCAGCTGAGGCCTCCGGACCTCAGTGCTTTCTGATCTAGCATCCTGCTTTTCCAGACTTCGCCACATCACGATAGATCTGCGCATATGCGGCTGTCATGCAGTTTGCGGTGAACATCGCCTCATACCGCAACCGTGCCGCCGCGCCATAACGGGCACATAAGGCCTCATCCTGCCAAAGCACCTGCATGGCGGAAGCCAAGGCCTGCGGATCGGCAGGCGCAATCGTTATTCCCGTCTCACCGTTGAGGTTCACATAGCTGGTGCCGGTCCCGATTTCGCAGGAAATCATCGGCTTGGCCGCCATGGCAGCCTCGACTAGCGAGAGACCGAAAGCTTCGGATCGCAAATGCGAGGGAAAGACGAGCGCACGGCAGAGCGAAAACAGCGCCGTCTTGTCGATATCCTCCAGCGGCCCGAGAAAATGAAGGTTGCTCAAGCCATCGGCTGCGGCGCGGTTACGAAACTCTTCTTCCGCACCACCCCCGCCAATCACCACGATCGGCAACTGCGTGCGCTTTGCGGCTTCATAGAGAATGTGTATTCCCTTGTAATAGCGCAGCACGCCGACGAAGAGAAAGAAACCGCCCGGAAAACGCTGACGCCAATGCTCTGTTCGCGCCGAATCAGCGGCGGGATAATCTGCTTCGGCCAGGCCAAGCGGCACCACCTGCACCTTGTCGCGATGGCGCTGAAGCACCGGGCTGGAGGCCAGATAATTCGGTGACGTGGCGATGATTCGATCTGCTCGCGCCAGAAACCGGTGCATCAGCGGGCTGTAAAGCTTCAAGAGCAGCTTCTGCTTCACGATATCGGAATGATAGGTCACCACCACCGGCTTGCCATGCGGCACCACCATTTCCACCATATCCATGAAGGGCCAGGGGAAATGATAGTTGATGACATCGGCTTCTTTCGCCAGTCGCCGGAACGCGCCGAAGGCCTCGCGGGAAAAGCCGGTCGATGCAACATCGAGATCGCATTTCACCTGCGTCACACGATGATCGTCGAATTCAAATGGCTCAGGCTTCGGGGATGGGCTCAATGACAGAACATCCGCCTCGATGCCATGCGCGCGGCACCCTTTCGCCAGGGCGTGAATGGTTCGCTCTACACCGCCAAATGTGTCAGGCCAGTAGGTTTTGAAGAAATGAAGAACGCGCATCGGGTTTTCCGGACCAATCAGGAAACCTCTTTTGCCGGTTCGCCGCGGCGGGAGCAAGGCGTCTTGGCCAAAACGCAAAACGGCGACCGAATGGCCGCCGCTGAATGCAAGAATACCAACCGAACTTATTCGCCGAGACGCGCCTCGAGACGGCGCAGCCGCTCCTCGAGATCAGAGATGGAAGCCGCCTTGGCTTCAACCTCTTCCTTTGGTTCCTCCAGAAGGCGGAAAATGATCGGGTCGTTATAACGCAGCATGGTCATCGTGAAGTCGCGTGGGGAAACGCGCAAAGCCGCGGAATAGGCTTCATAACGTTCCGCCGGGACACGGCCACGGCCAGCTTCGATCTGCGAAATGAAGGTATAGTATTCGATACCGACGCGTGCCGCGAGTTCGCGCTGGCTCAAGCCCGCCGCCTCGCGTTTTTCCTTCAGCCAGGCGCCGCCTTCGCGCCGTAGGGCAACGGTGTCGTCCCGGCTCAAAACCTGCTGAACTTGCGAACTCATCGGCGCTGTACCCTTCGGAATAAGTGAAGCATACACAAGGCGTGTATCTGTTCTCACTCTATAGTGCGAATGCTTAACTTTTGTAAAGCGCAAATCATATGGGAGAGCCATATTTTTGCCGGAAGGCTTAAAGCATCCCTTTGAAAGGCCGTAAAAAGGCGCAAAAATAAGCCTTAAAGCGAATAGATAGCCGCGATAATCGCCTGGAGTTGCAAAACGACGTGAAAAAATACAGCAATCACTATAGCAGCTTATTGACCAACGACTGCACTGCGTATAGCAATCACTACCGACCACCAAATCGGTCGTTCCAATCTCGAGAGGAATTCTACAATGGCAACTATTCAGGGCGTATATCTCGCGCTGTTCGGCCGTCCGGCTGACCCGACGGGTCTCTCCTACTTCAACTCCGTCACCAACAATGGCGCGAACCTGAACGCGATCGGTAACCTGGCTACGCAGCCTGAGTACCTGAACCGCTTCACTGGCCAGTCCAATGTTCAGATCATCAACTCGATCTACCAGTCGCTGTTCGGCCGCGATGCTGACGTAACGGGTCTGACGTTCTTCTCGAACGCTTTGGCCGCTGGTCGTCTGACGATCAACACGATTGCAATCAACATTCTGGACGGCGCAACGGGCTCTGACCTGACGACCGTCAACAACAAGATTGCTGCTGCAAACCTGTTCACGGCTTCTCTGGACACCGGTCCGGAAATCGTTGGTTACTCCGGTACGGCTGCTGGCGACGCTGGCCGCGCCTTTATCGCTGGCGTGACGACCACTGTTCCGACGCAGGCTGCTGTCGATCTGGCCATTGCCAACATCGTCAACAACCCGGCTCCGTCGACCACGACGGCCCTGACGACCGGCGTAGACAACTTCCCGGGCACAGCTGGCAACGACCTGTTCACCGGCTTGAAGGCTGCTGCGAACGCGACCCTCACGTCTGCAGACACCATCAACGGTGGCGCTGGTACCGATACACTGAACATCACCGTCAGCGAAGCTGGTGACGTTCTGGCTGGCGCACAGGTCTCCAACATCGAAGTTGTTGGCATCCGTGCAATCGCTAACACGGCCAACGAACTCAGCGCGACAGGCCTGACGAACGTCGTCCTGACGGGCACCAACACAAGCACCACTGCCCTGACGAACCTTGCCAATGGTGCAACGGTGACCGTAGGCTCTGGTGCCAACCTGACTGGTGCAATCACTGCTGGTTACGTTGCTGCTGCGACGACTGCCAATATTGCTTATGCAGGCGGCACATCTGGCGACCTGACTGCAAACGGCGCTACTGCTTTCACAACTGCTAACATCACATCCACGGGTGCAGCGAACACTGCTGCCAACATCAATGTGGGTGCCGCAACCACCATCAATATCAATGCAACGACAAACTTCACTGCTACGTCGATTGCAACGACAGGCACGAACTCGACGCTGAAGGTTTCCGGCGCAGCTGAAGCTGTCAACGTTGGCGCGCTCGACTCTGACCTGCGCACGATTGATGCTTCTGGCCTCACCGCAGGTGGCCTGACGGCAACGCTTTCCAACGCTGCACAGGTTGTGACCGGTGGCGCTGGCAACGACGTCATCAGCACGGGTGGCCAGGGACTCCTGACCGGCTCCGTAAACGCTGGCGCTGGCACGGCTGACCGTCTCGTTCTGACGGCAACCGCTGACCTCGACACCGCTGCAAAGGGCGCAAAGTACACCAACTTTGAAGTTCTGCAGGTTTCAGATAACACCTCTGGTAACCTGGACAACATCGCTGGTATCACGGCTATCCGCATTAACGATAGCAACAATGCTGGCGGTACGGCTGTTACCAACCTGACGGCAGCACAGGCTGGCGCAATCACGGTTCTTGCTGGTAACGCGACCGGTGCGATCACCATCGGTGTCAAGGGTGCAGAAGGCGTTGGCCAGATCGACACAGTGAAGATCGACGCTAACGACGGTGCAGCAACTGTTGGTACGATTGCCCTTGGCAAGATCGCTATGGCCGGCGTTGAAAACCTCGAGTTGACCGCAACTGAGAACATTTCAATCACTGACCTCACAGCCTCTCCGGCTCTATCCAGCATCGTTCTGAAGGGCGCAGGCACGATCGGCATCACCACTGAAGCTCTGGCAACAGTGAATGCTCACATTGATGGTTCCGCTGCAACCGGTGTGCAGACGATCGATGCAACCAACTTTGCAACGAACGGCATCAAGATCACCACTGGTTCCGCAGCTGACGTGATCACCGGTTCTGGCCAGGCTGACAACATCACTGCCGGCGCAGGTAACGACACTGTAAACGGTGGTGCAGGTAACGACACCATCCTCGGTGGCGATGGCAACGACGGGATCACCGGTGGCGCTGGCGCTGACACGCTGACGGGTGGCGCAGGTGTTGACACATTCGTTTACACGACTCTGGCACACTCTCTCGTAGCTGGTGCAGACCGTATCACCGATTTTGTCGCCGGTACGGACAAGATCGACGTGACAACTGTTCCTGCTGCTATTTTGCAGGGTACAGCCTACACGGCAGCTGGCACGGGCACGCTTGCAACTGACATCGCGACAGCTCTTACGGCTGGCGGCGGTACCCTTGCAGCAGACGGTGCAGCAGTCGTCACGATCACTGGTACAGGCGCTGGTACCTACCTGATCCTGAACAACGGCACTGCAGGTTACGTGGCTGCTGACGACGCTGTCGTCAACATCACTGGCCTGACGGGCACGCTCACAGTCTCCGACTTCGTCTAAGACTTGCAAATCGAAAATGAACGGGGAGAGCTAAGCTCTCCCCGTTTCTGTTTTTATGGCTCAATTCGCCAGATAAAGGTTGAAATATATTTCGAATTGGAATGAGGATAAGCTATCCATAGAATTTCATGACTAGACTAGAGATCATCTTTTTAGGGAACACCTCAATTAAAATGACATCATCGCAATGGTCCTCCGGCTACGTCACCGACATTACCTATACGCACGGCTATTATAACGAGCTGAACATTCAGCGCGCGCGGCTTGCTCTCATCCACGCAGGTTATGCTGCGCCGGACATCATGAATGCCTGCGAACTGGGTTTTGGCCAGGGCATCAGCATTGCCATGCATGCGGCGGCGACGGAGGCCCGTTGGGCCGGAACGGATTTCAACCCTACCCAGGCTTTGCATGCGCAGGGGCTTGCTCGCGCCGCAGGCGCCGATGCAGATTTGTCTGATCACGCCTTTGCCGAGTTTTGCGGACGGGAGGATCTGCCAGAGTTCGATTTCATCGGCCTTCACGGTATCTGGACCTGGATTTCCGATGAGAACCGCGCAGTGATCGTGGATTTCGTCCGTCGCAAGCTGAAGGTCGGCGGCATTCTCTACATCAGCTACAACACCCAGCCCGGCTGGGCGGCGGCGGCCCCCTTGCGCCATCTGATGACAGAAATTGGCGCCAACCTCATTTCACCCGCTGGCGGCAGCACGGCCCGGGTCGAGGGTGCGCTGGACTTCGTCGACAGGATTTTTGCGACCAATCCCAACTATCTCAAGGCCAATCCTGCTATCAAGGAGCGCTTCGAGGGTATCAAGAAGCAAGGCCGTTCCTACCTCGCGCATGAATATTTCAATCGTGACTGGCATCCCATGTATGTGGCGGACATGGCCCGCTGGCTTGGCTCCGCAAAGATGAGTTTCGCGGCCTCCGCCCATCTGCCGGACAGTGTCGACAACATCAACCTGACGCCCGAACAGCAGGCTCTGCTGAAAGACATTCCGGACCCCATCCTGCGTGAAACCGTGCGCGATTACTGCATGAACCAGCAGTTCCGGCGCGATCTCTGGGTCAAGGGTGCGCGTCGCCTCACCCCGCTTGAGAAGGTGGAGGCCTTGCAGACGCTTCGCTTCATTCTCACCATGCCACGCGTTAAAGTGCCGATGTCGGTTGCCGGTGCTTTGGGTGGCGCCGGTCTGTCCGAGGCGGTCTGTACGCCACTGCTCGATCTGATGGCGGACTTCAAGATCCGCAGCATTGCAGAGATCGAGGTTGCATTGAAGGGAGTGGTCAATTTCGACCAGCTGGTTCAGGCAACCATTCTGTTGACCTCTCTCGGTGCCCTTGCTCCCGTGCAGGATGCAGCCACGATCTCCAAGGCCAGGAAGCGGACCGAAAAGCTGAACCTGCACCTGATGGCAAGCGCTCGCAGCAGCGGCGACATTGCCTATCTCGCCTCACCGGTCACCGGCGGCGGCATTCAGGTAACTCGGTTCAATCAGCTGTTTTGCTTCGCCCTTAAACAGGGCCGCAAGACGCCGGCAGACTGGGTGAACTTCGTCTATCAATGGCTGACCGCCCAAGGTCAAAGGCTATTGAAAGAAGGCCGTATTCTGGAAACGGAAGAGGAAAATCGCGCTGAACTGTTGCGCCAGGCTGAAGAGTTCAACGCGGGTCTGCTGCCGGTGCTGAAAGCGTTAGAGATTGCGTAGCCGATACAACAACCGCCGCAACAGCTATTCCCATGGTTAATACAAGGTATTATTATCCCTTAAATTCCACCTAATAAACTGAAATATATATCAAATTTTATTCAGTACTGTCCGTTTTATCAACAGAAACGGACGGTACAAAGTCATGGCAAGTGTTGTTGCAAATAGTGCTACAGGGTCTGCAGTCATCGACAACCTTCTGACTTCGGCCCGGTGGGCGGGTAACAGCATCACCTTTGGCTTCACGACATCGGCCAGCCAGTACAGCACTTCTTACGGTTATGGAGAAACCACCAAAGGTTTTCAGGCCCTGACGAGCACGCAGGCTTCCGCAGCGCGTGACGCTCTCTCCAGCTGGGCCGAGCTGATCAATCTGAAGATTACTGAAACATCCGGCTCAGCAGCGGTCATCAAGATCGCCGCATCTTCTGTTCCCGCAACCGCCTGGGCCTATACCCCCGGTACCAGCACAGAAGCCGGAGACGTGTGGATGGGGACGTCGAAGAACTATTATAACAACCCCGTCGATGGAAACTATGCCAAGTTGACCATCCTGCATGAGATTGGCCATGCCCTTGGTCTTAATCATCCTCATCAACCGGTCATTGGTTCTGGGGGAAGCGGCTATATTGCAGACGATGGTACCGGCAATGCAGTCTGCCCCTGCTGCGGCGGCATGATCCATGGTGAAGGCGTCGGCTTCGAAGCATCGGCAGGTGCGGCACCACAAGCCGGTGCTGGAAGCACTCTCGATTTCGGCACCAATGGCACTTACAGCGCGATCGATGCCATGGCCTACACGGTCATGAGCTACTCCTCCTATGCCGGTGATGGTCGTGGAGGCTATACCAATGGCACCTGGGATTATGCCCAGTCTCCCATGATCCGCGACATTGCAACGATCCAGCATCTTTACGGTGCCAATTACGAAACACGGGCCGGCAACACCGCTTATTCCTGGAGTGCCACGACAGGCGAAAAGTTCATCAACGGGATTGGACAGGGCGCACCAGGCGGCAACAAGGTATTCGAAACCATCTGGGATGGCGGCGGCCGCGATACGATTGATCTTTCCAACTATGCAAGCAAGCTGACGATTGATCTCGCTCCCGGCGGCTGGATCAATTTCGGCAACTCCCAGGTCGCCAACCTCGGTGCAGGGCAGACTGCTCCCGGCAACGTCGCCATGTCCCTGCTCTTTGAGGGCGATCAGCGTTCGCTCATCGAAAACGCTATCGGTGGTTCGGGCAACGATCTGATCAATGGCAATGTTGCCGATAACGCTCTGATTGGTGGCGCAGGCGATGACCGGATCGAAGGGATTAGCGGCCACAACATTCTGGCGGGCGGCACCATCGGGAACGAGCTTTCCTATCTCGGTCTCGATCGCGGCGCCTATATCTCATTTGCTCCCTCCATCAACGGCAATGACGGCAATGACACGCTCGTCGGCGGTTCCGGCAACGATATCTTCGTCGTTCAGACAGGCAATGACACCGTGCAGGGCAATGGCGGCATCAATACACTTGTGCTGGACACGACGCTGGCAGCCCTGAAGATTGCCGGTTCTGTGACGAACTTCGTCGTCGGCTACGGCGACTTCAAGATCACCACCAGCGATATTGATTTCCTGGCAACAAAGGATGGCATCTTTGCCGTTGCCGGTTCGGATGCAGGCGTGGACTCAGCCAAGGCAGCCGCTTTGCGCCAGGACATCACGCTCGTCTACAATGCAGGCCTCGACCGCGCCATCGATACGTCGGGCCTCGCCTACTGGTCCAATATGCTCAGCAATGGTGGTTCGCTGCGCGATCTTGCAAACGGCATCATCAGCGCCGATGAGTTTGCCAAGCTGTTCGGAAATCCAAAGAGCATGAGCGATACAGCTTTTGTCGAAGTTCTCTACAAGAACGTTCTGGATCGTGCTGGTGAAGCAGGCGGCATCGGATACTGGGTCAATACGCTCGCCAGCGGCACGAACAGCCGTGCAGATGTTCTGGTCGGCTTCTCCCTCAGCGCCGAAAACAAGACGGCCGTCGCATCGCACAGCAATGGTCAGGCAGATGCAACGACACCGAGCGTCGACCTGGTGGCCGTCACGCAAGACCATTGGCAGGGAATGTGGGCCTGATTGAACGCGGGACGCATGTAGCATCCCGTCCTGTTCAGTCCGCTCTCACTTAAGGCGAAAGCAGATCCGGCTGCATCGTCGTCAGGCCGACGGTTTCGACCGCAATTTCTGAATAGGATGCCGAAGGCCAGGTAAGATCCGAAGCTGAAGATTCATGCGAGAGGAATTCCATCAGCGGCGATTTTGATGTCTGTCCGGCCAGTGCAATTGTCACGACCTGTGAACCTGTGTTTCCGGCAGCATCCGTCGCAGTGATTGTAAAGCTCGCAACTTCCTTGTCACTGAGATAGCCGGACTTTTGCAGGCTGATAGCACCCGTGTTCCGGTCTATCGAAAAGGCCGCAGCATCCTGACCGGAAATCCCCCAGGTATTGAACTCGATATTGTTGATTGTCGCAGCCTTGAGGATCATGGATCCCGTCGTCGGTTCCGCAGACAGTTTTACAAGATCAGAAGAGGTGAAAACGAGAACGACCTTTTCTCCGTCGAAAGGCTTTTGTCCTTCATTCTGCGAAAGCTTGAGAATGATCTCGTCAATCGTGGCGGCGTTGGGTTGTTTGGCTGCTGTGACTCCTGAGAGGAGATTACGACCAACGAGCGCGGCCGAGCTACCTGCATAGGATTGCTGCTCCAGTGGCAGATCAAGGCTTCCGGTGAATAGATCCGCAGCAGCAAGCTTGGAATTTGCCATGGACAGGTCACTGCCCTGGGCACCATCCAGCATGGCGACAGCGAGCGTGGTTCGATCGTAATGGCCAGATTGCAGTTGCGAGAGCCAGTAGTTCAACCCTGCCGTTTCGGGTGCACGCCCGAACACGGTCTGATACAGCAAGGCAACGGCACCCTTGTCAGAAAGACCGGAATAACGAGCCTGAAATTCACTCTGTGCGGATAATGCCGAGAGACCACTCCAATCGCTGCCGCCCTTTGTCACCATGGACAGATAGGCAAGCCCCGCAGGGTCCGCCGGTCTGCCAAAGAGCGCAACAAAAACGCCTTGTACCGTTGCCAAGAGAGAAATTCCTTGTCCGCAGTTGTATCTGGACTGTCAGGATCTCTCATGCCACGCAATGGCATTGTTAACCAAAGGTAAACTTTTCAAATGGTTAACCACGCTAGAGTAAAGTGAAATTTCAATCAGCCCGTTTCGCTGACAGATCCTCAGTTGGGATAACTGCTGGCACACATCTTGCGAAAATGGTTTCAACGCCACAGCGTAGGCATTCTGCGGGCGTAAAGACGCTCATCGGCCTGCGAAAACCGTTCCATAGCCGCCTGCGATAGGGTAGAGCCCCTTAGCGAACCATGATTGACTGCAGGAGCTGACGGGCAATGTCCGACCATACGCCGACGATTGACGAGATTCTGGCCCGTGTGCGTGCCGAGACCGCGGCTGTCGCGGTAGAAGAAGCACCACCAACCGGCCGTCGTCAGGGGCTTGGCACCATTCCCCTCGTGCAGGAACCGGATGACGGCGAGAAGATACCGCTCGGTAGGCCCTTCTATACGATCGAGGAATTCGCAGCCCTCGATGACGAAGATTTCCTGCGCAATGCCTATCGTGTCGTTCTGGGCCGTGACATCGATGGTGTCGGCCGCAGTTATTATTTGCCAGCCCTTCGCCAGGGTCACATCACGGTCGTGCGGGTGCTGAGCGCGCTTTCGCGCTCTGCGGAGGGCAAGGTGCGCGGCGTGAAGATCCGCTGGCTGCTGCCCGCAGCGGTGCTGGACCGTCTGGCCGGGCTGCCGGTCATCGGCAAGATATTTGAACCCTTCATGCGGTTTCTGGTGCGCTCGACCACCAATCGGCGTCTCTCTCTTCTGTCTGAACGGCACACGGCGCTGATCCACGAAATCAACAGCACGCTGTCGGCCATCCGCAAGAACCAGACGATCCACGATGCCAACCAGTCCTTCCTGGAATCGGCACAATCCGCCGTCGAAAAACGCATGACGATGACGGAATACCGGGCCGCCGACGCGCGCGCCGATGCGGAAGCATCCAAGGACAAGGCCATTGCCTCGCTGTCTGAAATCCGCTCCATCCGTCAGGAAATCGTGGCACAGCGCGCTGCCGTGAACGCCCTGATCGCGGATGCCCGTGCAAAACTCCCGGCAGAGCATCAGGACGTCGTCACCCAGCTGGAAGACGCATCGCTGGATTCGCTCTACGTGGCCTTCGAGAACCGCTTCCGTGGCTCGACAAGTGAGATCCTGCGTCGTTCGGAACGCTATCTGCCGATCTTCAGGACCAACAAGCCGATCGCGGCTGGCGGCGTGGTGCTTGATATCGGCTGCGGCCGTGGCGAGTTTCTGTCTCTCCTGAAACGCAACAATATCGCAACGCGCGGCATAGACCTTAACGGCGCCATGGTTCAGGAAGCCAAGGCGCTCGATCTCGATGTGCTGGAAGGTGATGCGATTGCCTATCTGCGGTCGCTTCCCGACAACAGCCTGGCTGCCATCACCGGCTTCCATATCGTGGAGCATATCAGCTTCAAGGAACTGGTCAGCCTGTTCGACACGGCAAATCGCGTGCTGATGCCGGGCGGCCTTGTGCTGTTTGAGACGCCAAACCCGGAAAACCTTGTCGTTGGCGCCTGCACCTTCAACTACGACCCGACGCACAACAAGCCGCTTCCGCCGGATTACCTGCGCTTCATTGCCGAAGCACGCGGCTTCACCAATGCCCGTATTGTCCGCAAGGATGAGGATTGCGATCTCTCGCAGCCGGAAAGCGGGTTCGAACCGCAAGAGGTCAATGACTGGTTCCGCCAGCCGGCCGACTATGCGCTCTATGCGGAAAAGCCCGCAGCTGAAACGGTCGAGAACGGTCAACACTGATGCGCGTGGGAATTGCCACAGTTCATACACCCGGCATTTACGGCGGGGCCGAGTTTCTCGTGGACGGTCTGGTGGAAGCGGTACGCGCCGCAGGCCATAGCGTTCACAAGATCTCGATGCCTTTCTACTTCGAACCTGTTGATGCCGCCGCCCACACCATGGATCAAGCGCTGGGCGCCAACTACCTGCCCTTTAATGGCGGGCGCATCGATCGCATGATCTGCCTTAAATTTCCGGCCTATATGCTGCGCCATCCCGACAAGCGTGTCTGGCTGCTCCATCAACACCGTGCGGCTTATGATCTCTACGGTACGCCCTATGGCTGGCTGCCGGGCAAGCCGGAAACCGACGCGCTGCGCGAAGACATCATTGCAGGCGACAATGAAAGCCTTGGCGGTATCGAGCCGGGATCGGCACGCGCTGTCTTCACGATTGCCGAGCGCGTCTGCCAGCGTCTGCGCGATTTCAACAAGATCGAGTCCAAGGCGCTTTATCACCCGCCTGCCAACTGGGAAGAATTCCGCTGCGAGGAAGCGCTGCCCTACATCTTCGTGCCCAGTCGCCTGGAAGGCTTGAAGCGGCAGGATCTGATGCTGAAGGCGCTCGCTGCCTGCAAGACGCCGATCAATGCGGTTTTTGCCGGTTCCGGCGGCATGCGCAGCCAATTGGAATCCATGACGGCGCAACTGGGTCTGAGCGATCGCGTGCGTTTCGTCGGCGCCATCAGCCGTGAGGATATGCTCAACCTCTATGCCCATGCCTCCGCCGTCTTCTTCGGCCCGCTGGATGAGGATTATGGCTATGTAACACTGGAAGCCATGCTCTCCGGTAAGCCAGTGATTACCTGCCGCGATTCCGGCGGACCGCTGGAATTCGTCGTAAATAATGAGACCGGCTTTGTGACCGAACCGGACCCGACAGACATTGCCGCAGCTCTCGAAAAGCTGATGGCGGATACTGCCTTGGCCAAGCGTCTGGGCCAGAACGGCCGCGCCCGCTATGAGGCTCTCAACATTACCTGGTCGCATGTGGTGGAAACGCTGCTGCAGGATCTGCCGCCTCTGCCGCCCCCGCATAAGAAGGATATCCTTCTATGAAGATCGCTCTCATTACGCCGCATCCGGTTCCGCTGGCGCTGGGTGGCGCGGAAAACCTCTGGTGGGGTCTGCAACAGCATTTCGAAGAGCATACGGAGCACCGCTGCGATATTGTTTCGGTCATGTCGCCTGAGAGCAGCTTCTGGGATCTGGTTTCCTCCTATGAAACCTTCTCCAAACTCGATCTCTCAGCTTACGACTGTGTGATCTCCGGCAAATATCCCGGCTGGATGGTGAAGCATCCGAACCATATCTGCTACATGCTGCACCGGCTGCGCGGACTGTACGACACCTATCCGATGAGCCAGCATCACCCGGCTGTGCTGAAGCATCCGAAGCTTGGCAATCTGGCGGACTGGCTGGAAGAAGGCATAACGAACCCGGATCCGGACCAGATCCCGGAACTGTTCGATCGCCTTCGCGCCTTGCGGGATGCGGATCTGCCACCGGATGTCCTGGCATTTCCGGGCGCCTTCAGCCGCGCCGTCATCCATTTTCTCGACAATGCCGCGCTTTCGCCTATGCGCATGCAACGCTATACGGCGATTTCCGGAACGGTCGCGCGCCGCAAGAGCTATTTTCCGCCTGACATGCCGGTAGACGTGCTCTATCCGCCACCGCACCGGGATAACTATAGCTGCGGCAAGAGTAGCTACTTCTTCACCAGCAGCCGTCTGGACCGGCCCAAGCGCATTGATCTTCTGATCGAAGCCATGAAATCGGTCAAAGGCGACATTCCGCTGTTGATCGCCGGCACAGGTCCGGATGAAGCACGCCTGAAGGCGATCGCCGGCGATGATCCGCGCATTCGCTTCCTTGGCTATGTTCCGGATGACGATATGCCGGGACTTTATGCCGATGCGCGTGCCGTGCCCTTCATTCCGGTCGATGAGGATTATGGCCTCATCACCATCGAGGCGATGAAAAGCGGTAAGCCTGTCCTGACAGTCGTCGATAGCGGCGGCCCCTGTGAATTTGTTCAGCACGGAAAAACCGGCTTCATCTGCCAGCCGCAACCGGCTGCACTGGCCGAATGGCTGAACCGCCTGGCGACAAACGAAGACGAAGCCATTGCCATGGGCAAGGCGGCTGAAGCGAAAGTTTCCACCATCAACTGGGCGACCGTAGCCAAGGGACTGCTGGAAATTGCGGCCCCTCAAGCCCGCACGCGTGTCATTCGTCCAAAGATTACCGTGGCCACGACCTTCAAGGTCTATCCGCCGATGAATGGCGGCCAGTCCCGGGTCTTCCATCTCTATCGCAATCTGGCGAAGACCTTTGACGTCGATCTGGTGACGCTTGGCGCCACCACTGATGTGCGCCACGAGGCCGAGATCGCACCGGGCCTGATGGAAATCACCATTCCACGCACCGATGCCCATGCGGAAGCGGAATATGAAGTATCGAAGCGGGTTGACCACAAGCCCGTCAGCGATATCACCGCCAATGCGCTGCTGGGGCTGACGCCGGACTATACGGAAGCGCTGAAGCTTTCCGCCATGACCAGCCGCATCGTTATTGCCTGCCACCCCTTCATGGTGGACTGGCTGAAGCGGGCCGCGCCGGGCAAACCCTTCTGGTACGAAGCGCAAGACGTCGAACGCACGCTGAAGGCCGCCGTGTTCGGTGATCTGCCGGAAGCAGGCTCCCTGCTGCGCGAAGTGGAACTGGCAGAACGCGAATGCTGGATCACGGCAGAACGCGTCTTTGCCTGCGCCAATCGCGATCTGGAAGCACTGGAACAGATCTATGGTCCGACCCGTGCACGCCTGTCAGAAGTTCCGAACGGCGTTTCGCTGGAAAACGTGCCCTACACCTCGCTTGAGGAGCGTCGCCGCCTGCAGGCGGTTGGCGGCATTGGGGGGCAGCAGCTCGCCATCTTCATGGGAAGCTGGCACGGCCCCAATCTAGAAGCCGTGGAAGACCTGATCGTTGAAGCGCCCCGTTGTCCGGATACGCGTTTCATCATTCTCGGAAGCGTCTGCATGCCGTTCAAGGATCGAAAGCTGCCCGTCAATATGGAGATGATGGGCGCGGTCGACATGGAAACGCGCGATCTCATGCTGTCGATTGCGGATGTCGCGCTGAACCCGATGCGGTCCGGCACAGGCACGAACCTGAAGATGCTGGATTACATGGCCGCCGGCGTGCCGGTAATTTCCACGGAATTCGGTGCGCGCGGATTGAACATTACCGACAGGGAACATTACTTCCGTTCTTCCACCAGTGATCTGCATGCAGCACTTGCGGCTATCAGGGAAACCAGCGAGGCAGATCTTGAACGGCTGATCCTTGCGGCGCGGGCCCGTGTCGAAGACGAATATTCCTGGGCGGTCATTGCCGATCGCTTCCTCGAGGAAATTCGCGGCGACATCTGAAATCGATCATGCCCCAATGAAAAAGGCTCTCCCGGATCTGACCGGGAGAGCCTTTTTGTTATTTCGCATTCAGGACGCGGAGCGGATCAGCCCAGCCAAATGCCAGAATTGATCTGCGGCGCAACAGCAGCCACGTTTTCGGCACTTTCTGCAAAGGAGGCCAGAACATAGGCACGGCTGACGCCTGCATTGAGTTCGCCGACCCAATAGTTGACGCCGCCCGTTTCACCCTGACGATCGAGAACGTTCAGGTAAAGACGGTTCACATAGTCGAAGTTCGACGGGTTGGAACCATAGACCGAGCGGAATTCGGCAGACTGCACGAAGCCCCAACCCACTTCCGTCAGGCTTGCTCCCTTGTCGAGCTGGTTTACCCAGTAGTTCAGACCACCGGTGTCCGGCGTGCGATCGAAAGCCGCCTGATAGATGCGATAGGCCTGCCCGGCATTGCCGTTGATATCGACAGCCAATGTTCCGTTGTCGAAGCGAACACGCTCAACATTCAGGAAATCATTGTCGGAGGTGCCGTTCTTCTTGTCGAGGAAGATGTAACTTCCATCCGAGCTGATTGTGAAATCGGAACTACGACCGGAAAGGACAACCGTATCGATACCGCGGCCACCATCGACGATGTCGCTGCCACCTCTTGTGTAGATGGTGTCGTAGCCATCGTAACCGGCCAGCTTGTCATTGCCGGTCGAGCCGTAGATCGTGTCATCACGCTGCAGCATGAGGCCGATGAAACCTTTCAGGTCACCACGGCTGAGGTAGAAATTCGCCTGTGCGGCGGAAATGGAGAAACCGTAGATTTCGCCAACGATGGAGTTTCCAGTGTACTGGCTGAAACCGGTCATCGTGCCAGTCACGAGGCTTCGGCCAGAATAACCAAAGCCGTAACCGTCATAATAGGCCGTTCTCGTACCATCGCTGATGACGAGTTCGGTTGACGTGCCGCGTACGATATCCCCCGCCCAGAATGTCGGGTCGATCAGGTTCGTTGTCGTATAGGCCTGGGATGTCGCCACTCTTAGTCCTCCATCAAAGCATGTGCCACTGGGTGTCAATTAGCACATCTTTATATTCAATCATGGTGTCTAGCTTGCCATCAATCCGGGGGAAATTGAGGCGCAACGCCCCCGAAGCAAGAGCAGCCTTTAAAATTATCACTATTTTCCGCTGGCTTGCCTGTAGCTTTGCTGAACAGAAGGCGCTGATCGAGGAAATTTCAGCGACAGGGGCTGGCTCAAAACATTGGTAACCATTTGCCGCTATACAGGATGCACGGGCCTTGTTCTGCCCCATGCCGTCGAGACGTCCTTGTAGTGCGTCCGCCTCGACGGCCAATGCCTTGTCCACCATCGGGAACAGGGATCGTCGGTCTTCGACCCTTCAGGCAGTCAGGCGCGACGGATTATCCCGCCACGCCTTCTCTCTCTCGATCAGTTCTTTTCGCGCCCGAATTCATCGGAAACGCGCACGATATCGTCTTCCCCGAGATAGGAACCCGTCTGGACCTCGATCATTTCCAGCATGATCTTGCCGGGATTGTGCAACCGGTGCAGTTCGCCCTGTGGAATGTAGACGGACTCGTTTTCGCGGACGAACATCACCTTGTCGCCGACAGTCACTTCCGCCGTGCCCTTGACGCAGACCCAATGTTCGGAACGGTGGAAATGCTTCTGCAGCGAAAGCTTCTTGCCCGGAAGCACGAAGAGGCGCTTCACCTGGAAGCGGTCGCCATGCAGCAGCGACGTATAGCCGCCCCAGGGACGATAGGATGTCGGGTGGGTCTGGGTAAGGTCTGAGGTTGCCTTTGAAGCGGCGAGCTTCTTGACCAGCTTGCCGACTTCCTGCGCTTCATCCAGACGGCCGACATAAACGGCGTCTTCGCTGGCGATGACCGCCATATCCTTCAGGCCCTGAACGGCAAGATGCGTCGAGCGGGAGAGAACCAGCGAATTCTCGCTGTTGACCACAGTCGCATTGCCGAGCACGACATTGCCGCCTTCGTCCTTTTCGCCAAGCTTCCAGACAGCATCCCAGCTGCCGAGATCCGACCAGGGGAAGGTGGAAGGGACGACAGCAGCGTTCGAGGTTTTCTCCATCACCGCATAATCGATGGAGATGTCCGGGCTCTTCGAGAAGCTGGCTTCATCGAGGCGCGCAAAATCCAGATCGGTCGCGGCGTTTGAAACCGCATCCTGGGCCGCCTGATAAACCTCCGGGGCAAAGGCCAGGAGTTCGCTCAAGAGCAGGCTTGCCTTGCACATGAAGATGCCGGAGTTCCAGTAGAAGCCACCGGCGGCCAGCATTTCCTCGGCCTTGGCGACAGGCGGCTTTTCCACGAAGCGCTTCACACGGTAGGCGCCCGTTTCCAAAGCCTCGCCCTGCTCGATGTAACCATAGCCGGTCGCAGGTTCGGTCGGGGTAATCCCGAAGGTCACGATCTTGCCGCTGAGTGCCGTATCACGAGCAATCTCGATCGCCTTGCGGTAATGCGCGCCCGCATCGATTTCATGATCGGACGCCAGGAGTTGCAGCACGGCATCTTCGCCAAAACGGGCAGTCAGGAAGAAGGCGGCGGCTGCAATCGCAGCTGCCGTGTTGCGGGCAACGGGCTCCAACAGGATGCCGGAAAGGTCTACACCCACTTCACGCGCCTGCTCGGCAACCTGGAAACGAAAGTCCTGATTGGTGATGACGATCGGTGCCTCATAAAGATCCGGATCAGCAACGCGCTCCAGAGTTTCCTGAAACAGGGTGCGGTCACCAACGACCTGAATGAACTGCTTCGGTGCACTTGCACGCGACAGCGGCCACAAACGCGTTCCCTTGCCGCCAGCCATGATGACGGGGATGATCTTGACGCTCACGAATATCTCCCAGACTTCCAGTGAATGCGAGGCCAGGCGGCCCCGCGCAGGTTTTCTTCAGCGGTTGCCCGCAGCCCATTGACGAATAAGGCCGAGGCCCTGCTCCAGCAAGTCGCCAGCCGCCTGTTCGTCGCCTGCCTCGACATAGCAACGCATTTCCGGCGCATTTCCGGATGGACGGAAGTGGATGATACGACCGTCATTGAGCGTGACCCGCAATCCATCGATGTCGCTCTTGCTTGCAACAGTGGCGATCGGCTGCAGGAAAGTGGAAAGGTTCGCGTCCGACTGACGAAGATGCGCCATCAGCGCAGCGCTCGTCTCGACCGGAAAATTCTCCAATCGGTCCGCCGCGGCAAAGGGCAGTTTGAACGAGGAAGCAACTGCAGAAAGCGGCTTGCACTCCCCTTTCGCCAAGGCAAGCGCTGCCAGAACCGGCAGGAAACTGTCGCGTGTCGGAAGCGGCTCAAGATCCGTCCCGGACAGGGAGAAGGTCGAGGCCGTCAGGACGCCGCCATTGGCTTCAAAGCCCATGACGGCCTGTTTGCCACCCGCCAGTGCCGCGTTCATGCCTTCGATGACATAGGGGGAGCCAACGCGCGTGCGGGTGACGCTGTAGGTTCCGGCGGCTTCGATGCCTGAATTCGATGTCACAGGCGTTACGACGATCCGGGCATCAAGCAGGCGGGCAACGATGAGGCCAAGAAGATCGCCCCGCACGGGAGTACCGGTCTCATCTGCCACGAGCGGCCGGTCGCCGTCGCCGTCAGCGGAAACGATCGCGTCAAGTTGGTGCTCGGCAGCCCAACCTCTGAGCAGGCCTATGGTCTCTTCGGAAACTGCCTCGGTATCAACGGGAATAAAGGTCTTGGAACGACCAAGCGCAAGGACCGAAGCGCCATAGTGCTTCAGCACCTGAACCAGGCCATCGCGTGCGACAGTGCTGTGCTGGTAGACACCGATCTTCAGCCCCGCCAGTGCCCCGCTCTTCAGAAGCTTGGCATTGCGATCCAGAAACTGGCCGAGTGCCTGCGCTTCCTGGTCCGGAGCGTCGGACGTGGCAAGATCGAATTCAGCGTCATCCAGCTCCCCGGCGATCCGGGTGATCTGTTGCTCGTCATTCTTGTCGATCTCGCCGTCCGGGCGGTAGAACTTGATGCCATTGCGATCTGCCGGGATATGCGAACCCGTCACCATCAGCGACGCCCGCTTGCGCGACATTGCATAAAGCGCCAGCGCCGGGGTTGGAATGAACCCGCAATGGACGGGCTTCAGGCCAGAAGCAGCCAATGCTGCGATGCATGTACCGGCAATAGAGGGGCTCGACGGGCGGAAATCCCCTGCCACGTAAATTTCGTCGCCTGCCTTTGCCATGCCGGTTTCAAGCAGATGGCGCGCGAAAGCCGTTGCATAGAGCGCAGAGGCATGGCCCTCAAGTTCCGTAACAAGTCCGCGAAGGCCGCTGGTGCCGAATTTCATGACAAGGTCCTCATGTCCCTGCGTGGCGGCCCATTCTCTCCTGCAACAGGCCCACCCGCACATTTATTCGTGTGCTGGGTTAAGCTGTTCTTGCCCTGTGTCAAGCAAGGCGTGCGAGGCAATCTTCTAATTCATAGATGGCGCACACAATATGGTAGAAGGAGCTTGCCGGTGCATCCTCATCCACAAAGCTGCCATCGGCTTTCAGCTTGTCTCGCCACAAGCCCTTGAGCGGTACGTCCAGAAAGAGCTGGAGCGCATGTACGGCACGCATGGCCGATGCGAGATAGGCCTGCCGCTCCTGGCCTTCCGTGATGACAGCCAGCAGCATGGCACTTTTCAGCCATTCGGTTTGTGGCCACAGACGAGCGAGAGGATCGTGAACGGAAAAATCGTCCAGCAGAGCCATGACCGCAACCTTGCGTACCGGACAGAGGCCATGCCCCTCGCCGATTTCAAAAAGCCGCTTGGCCTTTTGAAGTGCATCCGGGCGATTTCTGGATATCGCCCAACGCGTCAAGAGCCATGCCCATTCGAACTGATGTCCAGGTTCCATGATGCGACCGCGCGCATCCGGGTGCGGCTTCCACTCACCGTCGAAGAATTCGCGTAAGCCTCCACTTTCCGGATCGATGAAATGTGTCAGACAGAGTTCGGCAATGTCGTCGGCCTGGGCGCGCCAGATCTCATGGTCGAATCCGGCCTGCGTTTCGCAGGCCATCGCGGCCTCGAACAGATGCATATGCGGATTGGAACAGAGAGGAAGTTTGCGCGGGCTCGCCTCTTCAAAGCCCGCCTTGGGATGCGCATAAGCGGCCTTCAAATTGTTCAGCATCTGAGTTGCGCGTGGGCCGAGCTCGGAACGGCGATGGGGCTGCGCCTTTGCGATATGGGCATAGGCCAGAATTGCGAATGCCTGATTGTACAGATCGAAGCTCTCGTCGAGCACCCTGCCCTCGTGATCGGCGAGACTGGCGTAAAAGCCGTTCGGGAGTTGGTAGGTTCGGTCGTAGTAATCGAAACCCCTCTCAACCGCGTTTTGCCACTCACCGCCCCATCCGCGGTTGCCCGCCTCCGCAAAGCAGAAAACCTGTCGTGGATGCACACGGGATCGACGGTGGGTGGTCGTCGCTTGGCCGGTCAGGGTGAGTGTTTCCGAGTAGCCTCCGTCTGGGCCATGAAAACCCTCTGCGAGCCACAAAGGAAGTGCACAGTCGTGAAGCCAGACTTTCAGTTCTGATGCCGAGCGATTGAGGCTGTCGAGCAGTTGCGACGGATCTCGCGATCGGGAAAGTGTCTCGTGATCTGCGATGGCTGCGGATTGTAAGTTCAAGCCTGTCATCTCTCGGTTGGTTCGGCGACTAATTTTGAGCAGGCAAGAGGATGCGGTCTATTGCAGGCTCGGTGGGCCTCCAAGGCTTATCTGGCAGGGCCTCTCTTGGGAAGAGGTCCGGCTTTGTCCTTCCCTGCGCATTGATCAACAGTAGTGCTGATTGAGCACGATCTCGACCTGCATGCTATCATGATTGCAAGCTGATATCATTTTGATTGCATGTTGATTGATATCAAAAAGCTATCTGAATGCTATTTCGATAGATATCAATCAATCATATAGCTATAAGCTATCAATCTGATTGCGATATGAATGCTATTTCGATAGCTTTCGCGAAAGCATTCCTGCGGAGATTCGCCATGCCTGTCATCTGTGCCGCCAATCCGAAAGGCGGAGCCGGAAAATCGACGACCATCCTTGCAATCGCCACGGCGCTTGCGCAGCAGGGGGGAACAGTGACGATCATTGACGCCGATCCGAACAAACCCATCACCGATTGGCGCAAGGGCCCAAGCAAGCTGCCTCTCAAGGTCATCAGCGATGCAACGGAAGCGAATATTCGCGATTTGATCAATACGGCGGCCGCTGAAGCTCAGTTCGTCTTCGTCGACCTAGAGGGTACAGCCAGCAGGTTGGCATCGCGAGCCATCATCAGAGCCGACCTGACGCTGATCCCGCTCGGCGGCAGTGCGCTTGACGCAAAGCAGGCAGCGCGCGCCGTTGGCCTCGTGCGGGAGAGCGAAGAGGATATCGGCCGCAAGATCAATTTTACCCTCGCATTCAACCGTACGAGCCCGCCACCCTTCATCCGGCGCATCGAGCGGGAGATCACCACCCAGATGCTGGAGAACGAGCTGCCGGTCCTTAAGACCCATCTCTATCGACGAGAGGCCTATAATGCGATGTTCATGGAGCGGACCAGCCTCTTTGAACTCAACCCTGCCAAGGTCAACGGTCTGGAAGCTGCCATCGACAACGCGATCCAGCTGACCGAAGAGGTTCTCGACGTTCTCAAATCCAACGCAACGGAGCGCGCCGCCTGATGAGCAACGATCTTGGATTTGGCAAGCCGAAGAAGCTCGATCTCTCCGCCTTCCAGCCACGCGCGCCTGAGCCACTGGAAACCAAAGCCGCTCCTGTTCGGGATGAGGAGGAGGCAGCGGATCGCGCCGCCGAACGCGTGGGCTTTCAAAGCCGGGAACCTGTCCAGCGCGTGAAGAGGATCCGGCGTGTCAGTGAACCGCTTGATCAGGCTTTTGTGCGCGCCCCGATCGACGTCATCAACCGCTTCAAGCAGTACTGCAACCAGACAGGCATGTCCTATGGCGAAGCGTTGGACGAATTGATGCGCAAGGCGGGAATTTGAGGAAGACACTAGGCCAAGGTCGGCTGTGTGCCTTTGAACGCTTCTGCTGCGTGCGTTGGAGCAGTTGTCCGGGAGAGCGTTGATCGCAGGGGCGAGGGGAGTGACGCTCGCCTGGATCGGATCGCTTGCACGGCATTACGCCGGAAGCTGGCGATCGCTATTTTCAACCTGCTCGCATGCTTCGATCAAACGAGCTTTTCAGTCCTTGAGATCTTTGAGACCTTTATCGGGGGTCCATCCTCCGATGGTGACGGAAAAAATGTAAAACATTTTTGCGTATCCTGCCACTCTCACAGCCACTCTCACAGGCTCCCACTCCGAGTAAAGATGACGGCCATGAAGCGTCGCTTTTCATGAGAGGCGACGCACGGCAGTAGGTGTCATCACGGCTTCTCATGACCGGCGAAGAGAGAAACGCTATCGTCTGACGCTACAGAGGATCGCTACAATAGCGCGCTACAGTCATCTTCTAGTGTAGCGAGGTAGCGTAGGACAGTATGGCACTGAAGCTATGTTGTTCTGCTCAGGAGCGGCCAACATCTTAGATGCTTCGAGCTTTCAGACCAGGCTTGGAGCTCGAGACTTTTGTTGCTGTCGTGATCGCGAAAGTGCTCAACAACTCGGAAATCCTGCGTCCCGGGCCTGTCTTGCCTGAGCTTGAACAAGTGATTTCGGTTCGAGAAATTTCGCTCCGTACCTGACCGACACGACAAAAGCGTCGAAATCCGCGTCCGCGACAAAATCTGTTTTTGCCTGCCAGAGTCTGGCCGGAAACCGACTTGGATCAGGGGCGGAAAAACCGTCAGTTTTTAGCTGGCAACGGCTGGTCTTGGTGCACTCAAAACCCGTTTTTGTCGTTCCGGATTTTTCCTTCACCCCTTCAAAAGCCTCTTTCCCGCTGTGCGTTTTGTCGGCTTTTTGTCGCCCTCGCGGAGTTTTTGTCTAGTTTTGATTGTTTTATATAGTTTTACGAAAAAAAAAGGACTTTTTCTGTCTTCAAATCAGAGGCTTATCAATTTTTGTCGTCGGCGATGTACGGAAAAATGTCGGCCAAGTACGGAGTGTCGTCGGCCAAGTACGGAAACAAGTCGGTCAAGTACGGTCTGTCCACAGGCACGACAAAGAGGGGGCAATTCTATTTTGTCGTCGGCAATGTACGGAAATGGCGAATGATTTTTGTCGTCGGTCATGTACGGAAGTTCACGACAAAAATGACCGACAAAAACGAGTGGCTTTTCACTCGCTGTCGATGAGCGTCGGCACGTTATGGGCAGCCGTTTCCTCGCGCCGTTTCATGACGAGAACGGTCCCGTCCTTACCCTCCTGAAGCGCCAGATCATAGTCCGGCATGGGGAAGGCCTGCGTGCGGGTGATGAACTCTTTCAGGTCATAGGCGAATTTGCGATATTCCTGGGTGGAGCCACTGCGCTTGTAGATTTCGCGCACGCTGTAGGTTGCCTCACCCTTGCCGGCAGCCTTGCGCGCCAGACGGTAGATAAAGCGACCAAGACCCGAACTGATGAGGAAGTAGTCCTCGTGAAGTGTCAGCAGCGGAATGGTCTTCTCGTTGCGCACCACGCTCGTGTAGACCCAGTCGGGAATGGTGATCTCGATCATGTCGATGCGGTTGGCATTGGTGCGGCTCACCACGCTGTAGCCGCCGATGAGCGGGCGGCTGTCCACCTGGCGGCGGCGACCGTTCGACAGGTTCACCACCTTGATCGTGGTATTGGCCAGACGATCGAGAGCGGCTTCGAGATCCTCATAGGACTTTCCGCCATCGGAGCGACGGCAGAATTTCAGGACATGCGAGGCACTCGGACGATAGGTCTTCGGCGGTAGGCTGGGGCGCAAGCCCTTGGCCTCCTCACGCCGGTAGCGCGTGACTTCGTCGGCCAGATGCGAGACCATGTTGAGGAAGATGTCGTAGTCGAACACGGTTGCCAGGCCGGTTTCGGCGCCGCCCTCGATGGTGATCAGGCTGTCTTTCAGCTCGTAGCGGATGATACCGGCATTCGAGCGCTTGCTGAGCGAGAAGGGGGCAACATCCATCAGGTTGACGTCGTCCTTGATCGGCGCGTCATAGACGGTCGGCACGAAGAAGGTCAGCTGTGCATCTTCCGGAGGGGCCGAGCGCAGGATGCGCTTGGGCTTGCTCTCCTGCATCAGCACGGCTGCAATATCGGCCTGCAGGCTTTCATTGCGGATGGCTTCGCCGAGATTGCGGATTGCGCGTGTGATCGGGCTATCGTCATCCTCGATCTGGTCGAGCTTGAGATCGGCCCAGACGCGGCGGCTGTAATAGCGCCGGAGGCGGCTCAGCGCATCCTTGTCCAGCTCACACTGGTCGCGGCCGTGAAGGTCGGCAAAACGCTTGGAGAGGTCCTGCAGATAGGCATTCTTCTCGTGCAGGGAGAGGCTGGCGAATTCCTCGCGCGGCATCAGGTTGAATTTCGAGCGTTTCATTCCGTCCTGCAGGCTTTCGATCCCAAGCAATGGGTTTCTATCATCGACATTTGGTATATGAACCGTCCCGAACGTCGTCGCTCTGGCATCACCGAGGGCGAGCCCCTATCCAATGACAGGAAATGCCGAAAATGCTAGCAAAATTGAAACAGCACCTCAAGGAGGTGATGCAGAGTATCAAGGTCATCCAGCCCGATGATCGCAAGCATTTTTCGACTGAAATCGATAAGTTATCTGCGCGGCTCGACCGCATTTCCCAACTCAACAGCGGGATCTATATCGACCTTCTCAAGGAAAAATCCCCGCGCTATTCGGATCAGAGATCAATCTCTGCTGCCTACGGACAGGTTTATAGCCAGAACAATGAAGATGGCATCATAGCTGAAATCTTCCGCCGTATCGGAACCGACAGCAAGACCTTCATCGAGATTGCTGCAGGTGACGGTATCGAGAATACAACCCGGCTCCTGCTTGAGACAGGATGGCGCGGCCTGTGGGTGGAGGCAGGCGATGCGGAAGCCGATTGTATCCGCAATCTGATGCGCACACCCATTGCCGATGGGCGGCTTGCCTTCGTCAATGACAAGGTCACCCTCGACAATGTGGAAGCCATGGTCGAACAGAGTGGCTTCGTAACGCCGGACTATATTTCCGTCGATATCGACTACAACACGTCGCATGTCTGGCGGAAGCTGATGCGCTTTCGTCCGCGTCTCTTCTGCATCGAATATAACGGCCACTATCCGCCGAGCACGGATTATGAAGTCCCTTACCGCGAGGACAAGTTCTGGGCCGGAACGACCAAGTTCGGGGCAAGCCTCAAGGCAATGGAGCGCATTGGCGCCGAGCATGGCTACCGGCTTGTGGGTTGCGACATCTTCGGAGTGAATGCCTTCTTCGTGCGCGAGGATCTCTGCAGCGAGGCGCTATTCATCGGCCCGTTCACCGCAGAACAGCATTACGAGCCGCCCCGCTTCAGTGCCGTCGCCATGCGTGGCCATGCGCGGCATCTGCCGTTTGCAGAGGAATAGGATTTTCCGGATCATCACCCTCTGGTGATGATCCGGTCAGTTGCGCAGTCGGGCGCGCTGCGCGTCCAGAACCGATTGCAGCGTCTCTTGCAAATCGATCGATGGAGACCAGCCCAGATCGCTCGTCAATGACGATGGATCGCCGGAGGCTGTTTCCACCTTGTTGGGGAAATAGCGGGCAGGATCGACCTGAACGGTGATCGATCTTGACGATTTTGCCAGCAGGCCCTGCAGCAGGGCTTCGATCATCACGGGCTGTCCGGTCGATACATTGTAGCATCGACGAGCGGGGAGGGGGCCAGTAGCTGCCAGCAGATAGGCTTCCGCAACATCCTGCACATCGAGGAAATCGCGGCGGGCTTCCAGATTGCCGACATTGAGGATCGGTTCCTGCAGGCCTGCTTCGATGCGGGCGATCTGTTCTGCGAAGGCCGGAACCACGTAATCCGGTGTCTGCCCGGGCCCGGTATGATTGAACGGCCGGAAGGCGATGGCCTCGAAACCATCCTCGGCCATTTGCCGCAGCATGATGTCGGCTGCCGCCTTGGTGGCGCCGTAAGGGCTCATGGGCTCAAGGGCAGCCCCTTCCGAAACGGGGCTGGTGCTCCTGTTGAAGGCATTGCCATAGGCTTCCGAGCTGCCCGACCAGATCAGGCGTGCCTTTGGTGTCAGGCGGCGCATGGCGTTTGCGATATGGAGCGTGCCCATCACATTGACGCTCCAGGCGTGCGTCGGATCCTTCTGGGCTTCCCGTGGTGCAGCAATCGCTGCCAGATGCAGGACTGCATCGGCCTCGGCAGCGCCAATGGCGCGCTCGACCGCCTGCGCGTCGGTGATATCAGGGCGAGATGCCGTATCTGGGTCGATGAACTCGACCGGTTCGATCCGGTCAGCATGATGGCTGAGGATGCGGGCCGTGACGGCACGTCCCACGAAACCTTGCGATCCGGTGATCAGAAGGCGGCGCTTCGGCATGGTGACGTGCTCCTGTCTTCACGAATGATCCTGCCCCACGATCAAGCGGGACAGGATAAAATCTTAAGCGCCGATCAGGAAAGGCGCTTCAGGTCAGCTTCGACCATTTCACGGATCATGTCTTCCATGCTCGTGGTCGGTTCCCAGCCGAGCTTGGCCTTCGCCTTGGCCGGATCTCCGAGCAGGATATCGACTTCGGCCGGACGGAACAGCTTCTCGTCAATGACGAGATGGTCGTCGATGTTGAGGCCGACATGTTCGAAGGCGATTTCGCACATGGTGCGGACGGTCGAGGTGCGGCCGGTGGCCACCACGTAATCGTCAGCCTTGTCCTGCTGCAGCATCAGCCACATGGCCTGAACGTAGTCCTTGGCGTGGCCCCAGTCGCGCTTGGCGCTGGTATTGCCGAGGCGCAGTTCCTTGGAAAGACCCAGCTTGATGCGGGCAACGCTGTCGGTGACCTTGCGGGTCACGAACTCGATGCCGCGCAGCGGAGATTCATGGTTGAACAGGATGCCGCTGGAGGCGTGAATACCAAAGCTTTCGCGATAGTTCACGGTGATCCAGTGACCATAGAGCTTTGCGACGGCGTAAGGCGAACGGGGGTAGAACGGCGTCTGCTCGGACTGGATCGGATGCTGAACCAGACCATACATTTCCGAGGACGATGCCTGATAGAAGCGAGCATCCGGCTTTGCCAGACGAATGGCTTCCAGAACATTGGTAACGCCGAGTGCCGTGACCTGACCGGTCAGGATCGGCTGCTGCCAGGAGGATGCCACGAAGGACTGTGCCGCGAGATTATAGACTTCGTCCGGCTTGATCGTCGTGATCGTGCGGACCAGGCCAGATAGGTCCTGCAGGTCGCCATCGACGATCTGCACGTCTTTTTCGATCCCCAGCCATTTCAGGCGCGTGAGGTTGACGTCGGCTGTGCTGGAACGACGGGCCATGCCGTGAACTTCGTAGCCCTTGGACAGAAGAAGCTGGGCGAGATAGGCGCCATCCTGGCCGGTGATGCCAGTGATCAAAGCTTTGCGGGTCACTTCATGCTCCTGGTTGGTCAAGCAGCGTCATCTGCTTAGATAAGGGTCGCTGTTAGCTGATATTCATATTATTGATTCTGAGCCCTCTAGCGGATGCCCCTTTATCGTTCAAGCGGATCCGTGGCAAATTCCTCGCACCAACGAACAGAGTCGAGTGCACATTATAGTTGAGTTTCCACTTCCCATTGCCTTTGTGACAAACTTCGCTATGAACCGGGGGGATTCAGTGTCAACGGGCTGAAAGACATCGCAATTCAGCCATAATGTTGATACGTTGGTCAGTAAATGACGGTACTGTATTCGCAGGGCATGTCCTGACAGCAGCGATTGGAAGATAGCTTCATGAAAGTAAATCCGTTTCAGCAGGCGTTGACGACCTATCGCACGATCATAGTCGCGACGATGATCTTCAGTATCGCGATCAACGTGCTGATGTTCGTAAGCCCGCTCTACATGTTGCAGGTTTACGATCGCGTCCTTCATAGCCGCAGTGAAATGACGCTGATCATGCTGACGGTCATCGCGCTGGCCATGCTGGCTCTCTACGGCTTGCTGGAGTGGATCCGCTCTCGCGTTCTGGTTCGCGCCGGTCTTCGCTTCGACGAGATGATTGCGAAAAGCGTTTTCAGCCGCGTGATCACGTCGACATTGAAGAGCCCGCAGTCGCGTTCCGAATTTGCCCTCATGGACATCGACCGTCTCCGTGAGTTCCTGACCGGTTCCGGCCTGATCGCTCTTTGTGATCTGCCATGGATGCCGATCTTCCTCGCGGTCTGTTTTCTCTTCCACCCGCTGATCGGCTGGATCGCACTCATTGGTGCAGCAATCATTTTCGCGATTGCTATTGCCAACGAATTCATGACCAAGAAGCACCTGTCGCAGGCCACCATGGCCAGCCAGGGTGCCATGCACTTCTCCAACTCGACGCTGCAGAATGTCGAAGTCATCCGTGCGCTCGGCATGGAAGACAGCCTTCGTTCGCGCTGGAGCTTCATGCATCGTGGCATGCTGGAGAGCCAGGCGATCGCCAGCGACCGCTCCGGCGCTCTGCTCTCGATCTCCAAATTCGTGCGTATGGCCCTGCAGACCATCATTCTGGGTGCCGGTGCCTATCTGGCGCTTGAAGGTGCGATTTCGCCCGGTTCCATCATCGCCGCCTCGATCATGATGGGCCGTGCCTTGCAGCCTGTTGACCAGGTCGTCGGTCAGTGGAAGCAGTTCCTCGGCGCCCGCCAGGCCTATGATCGCCTGAACAAGATCTTCGTTGAAATGCCGGAAGAAGACGAAAAGCTGCCGCTTCCGGCCCCAAGCGGCACACTTCATATCGAGCAGCTGGCCGTAGCTGCTCCTGGTGGCAAGACGCCGCTCGTTCACAGTGTTTCAATGCTGGTGAACCCCGGTGAGGCGGTCGCGATCGTCGGTCCGAGCGGGGCTGGCAAGTCCAGTCTCGTGCGCGCTCTCGTCGGCGTCTGGCCTCCGGCTGCCGGTACGATCCGTATCGATGGTTCCGAACTCCAGCATTGGGATGCCGATGCGCTGGGTCGCCACCTTGGCTATCTGCCGCAGAGCGTGGAACTGTTTGCCGGTACGATTGCCGAGAATATTTCGCGCTTCCGGGAAGATGCAAATCCGGATGATATCATCGAGGCGGCCAAGCTTGCCAACGTGCATCACCTGATCCAGAACCTGCCGGATGGCTATGATACGCAGATCGGCGTTGGTGGACGGTCTCTCTCCGGCGGCCAGCGCCAGCGCGTTGGTCTGGCTCGTGCACTCTATGGCAATCCGTCCGTCATCATTCTGGACGAGCCGAATGCGAACCTCGACAGCGAAGGCGAAGAGGCTCTCAACCAGGTTATCCTGAAGCTGAAGCAGATGGGCAAAGCCATCCTCTTCGTCAGCCACAAGATGAGCCTTGTTGCCATGTCGGACAAGACGCTGGTTCTGGCGCAGGGCCGCATGCAGGGCTTTGGTGCAACCCGCGATCTGCTTCAGCCGAAGCCTGCCGTTGCCGCCGTTGCCCAGCAACCGGCCGGGCAGGGCGAAGGCGGTCAGTCGCAGGAGCGCAGTGCGGCGTCCTAAGGGGCGCCATGCGATGAAGGCAGGTCCCTGCCGGGATCTGGTGGACGACAATCAGCGCATGATGGCGCTAGCGAAAGAAGTGAATGCCTGAGATGACGAAAGCAAAACCTGAAACCAAGCGTTCCTTTTCTCCCAAGCCCTATATCGCAGCGGGCTATGCCTCCGTGTTCCTGGGACTCGGCGTCTTTGGAACCTGGGCTGCGACTGCGCCTCTGGCCAGCGGTGTTGTTGCCCACGGTGTCGTTTCGGTTGAAGGCAATCGCAAGACCATCCAGCATCTGGAAGGCGGCATCGTTTCGGAGATCGTCGTCAAGGAAGGCGATATCGTCAATCCGGGCGATATTCTCGTCAAGATCGATCCTACCCAGGCGACCGGCAACTATACGGTCTGGAGCACCAAGCTTCTCTATCTGCAGGCTGCGGAAGCCCGTCTTGTGGCAGAAGCCAAGGGAAGCGCAGACATTGATTTTCCTGAAAGCCTGCTGACCAGCAGTATGCCGGAAGCAAAGGCTGCCATGGCGCTCCAGAAAAACATTCTGGAAACCCGTCTCAAGACCCGCGATGGTCAGGTCGCAATCCTGAACTCCCGCATCCAGCAATTGGCAAAGGCAACGGAAGGCCTGACGAACCAGTTGAATGCGAGCGACAAGCAGGTCGCGTCGATGAACGAAGAAATGGATCGCATGAACAATGGCCTGAAGACAGGCGCCGTTCCGATTAACATGATTTCGCAAATGACGCGTCAGCTGCTGGAGATGCAGCGTATTCGCGGCGAAGCGGAAACCGATCTTGCCAAGATTCACGAGACGATCAGCGAAACCGAGCTGCAGATCGTCCAGACCAAGCAGGAATATGCCGACAAGGCCGTCAGCGAGCACAAGGAAGTGCGCGACCAGATCGAGGAAGTGCGTGAGCGCGCCCGCGTTGCCAAGGATGTGCTGGAGCGGACCACGGTTCGCGCCCCTGTGCGCGGCATGGTGCAGAATATCCGCATTCACACCACGAACGGCGTCATTCGTCCGGCCGAGCAGCTTCTCGACATCGTGCCGCTGGACGACGATCTGCTCGTCAATGCCCAGATCCGCCCGATCGACATCGATAGCGTAAGCTCCGATGCCAAGGTGGAAGTGCGCTTCTCCGCCTTCTCGGCCAAGACCACGCCTGCGATTTATGGCGAAGTCTCCGTTCTCGGCAAGGATGTTATCCAGCCGGAAGCCGGCACGAACCGCGAGCCCTATTATCAGGCACTGGTGCGCGTCGACGACCAGAACGTTCCCCCGGAAATCAAGGGTCGTATCGTTGCCGGTATGCCGGTTGACGTCATCATCTCGACCGGCGAGCGGACCTTTGCACAGTATCTGACGAAGCCGTTGATCGACTCCTTCCACAAGAGCATGAAAGAGCATTGATCACGCGCATCGCCTCTGTGATCAATCAGGGCTAGGGGTCCGCATGGATGTCGTTCTATCGGTGCAATCGATCAAGTATCCGCTGACGGGTATTGGTCGATACACCTACGAGCTTGCTCGTCATCTGCCACATCTTCCGGACGTGCAGAGCCTGCGTTTCTTCGATGGCGAAAACTTCGTCGATCGTTTGCCGGATGCCAGTTCGCTGAGCGCGGATGATGCGGTTCGTGCTTTTCATGGTGGCCCCGTTCATCGATTGAAGCGGTTTCTAGCCCGCAGCCGTCTGGTCGTTGATGCCTATCGCTTCCTGAAGGCGCGCACGGAAAAATCGCCCTTCGCCGGTCTGGAAAACCATGTCTATCATGGCACAAATTTCTATGTTCCGCGCTTTCCCGGTGCCTCGGTCGTGACGATCCACGATCTGTCCGTTTTCACGATGCAGCATTTCCATCCACGTGAGCGGGTGACCTATCTCGGTCGCGAAGTGGAGGCCTCGTTGAAGCGGGTCGATCGCATCATCACCGATTCAGATTACATCAAAGCAGAGATCATTTCGTATTTTGGCTTTCCGGAAGAACGGATCAGCGTTGCAAAACTGGCATGCGGCGAAGAATTCAGGCCGCGGGCTGCTGAGGAGGTTGCCGAGGTTCTGGCTCATTATGGTCTGGCCTACGGTGAGTACGCTTTCTATGCCGGAACGATCGAACCCCGGAAGAACCTGTCCAATCTCATCGAAGCCTATGGACGGATGCCGTCTTCCGTTCGTGAGAAGCGCCCTCTGGTGCTTGCAGGCTTCAAGGGCTGGAACAATGCCGATATCCTGAACCGGATAGAGCAGGGCAAGCGGGAAGGCTGGATCAAGTATCTGGGCTATGTGCCGAATGACCACCTGCCGCACCTTCTTTCCGGTGCTGCCCTGTTTACGTTTCCGTCCTGGTATGAAGGTTTTGGTCTGCCGGTTCTTGAAGCCATGGCGTCCGGCGTGCCGGTCATGACGTCACCCTTGTCCTGCCTGCCGGAAGTGGGGGGCAGTGCGGTGCTCTATGCTCAGCCGGACCGGATCGACGAGATGACGCAAGGCTGCGAACGGGCGCTATTCGATGAGGCCTGGCGTAGCAAGGCGCGCGCCGATGGTCTTGCCCGTGCTGCAACCTTCAGCTGGCAGCGTTGCGCCGAAGATACCGCGCATGCCTATGCGCTCGCGCTGAAGAACCGAAAATAGTCCTTCAGGATAGGCTTATCAGGAGAAATGCTTTAGTCGACTGCCAAGGCATTTCTCCGGAAATGCATAAAGGTGCTCGTCAAAGCGCCTGGTGAAACCAAACAGTCAGGCAAGGCGACCCCTTATCCATGCTGAATGCCATCTGGAACTATCGATATTTCATCGTGACGTCGGTGCAGGCCGATTTCAGGAACCGCGTGGCACGCAGCCGCCTCGGCCTGTTGTGGCTCGTCATTGCGCCGCTCGCCCAGATCGTCACCTATGCCTTTGTTCTTTCGTCCGTGATGTCGCAGCGACTGCCCGGCATCGATAATACCTTTGCCTATGCCATCTACCTGATGGCCGGCTTTCAGGGCTGGTTGCTGTTTGTCGAGATCATCAGCAGAAGCATGAATGTCTTCATCGAGAGCGGCAATGTTCTGAAGAAGATCGCCTTTCCCCGCATTGCCTTGCCATTGGTCGTCGTCATCACCTCGGTCATCAACAACCTGATCTTCTTCGTTGTGCTGCTGGCTGTCTTCACGCTGGCCGGCTTCCAGATGGGTTGGAATGTCCTGTGGTTGCCGGTTCTCATTGCCGTCAATGCGGCCTTTGCCGCCGGACTTGGCGTCACGCTTGGCGTTTTGAACGTCTTTATTCGCGACGTCGGGCAGATCGTACCGATCGTTATCCAGTTCCTCTTCTGGATGACGCCGATCGTCTATGTGAAAGACATTCTGCCGCCTGCCTTCCAGTCGATCATCAAGGCCAATCCACTGTTTTGGATGGTCGAGAATTATCACCGCGTCATGGTCTACAACACCATGCCGGACCTGAAGGTGCTTGGCGTGCTTGGTTTTCTGGCACTGGTTTTCCTGGCTCTCGGCTTCACGCTCTTCCGCAAGGCAAGCCCTGAAATGGTGGATGTGCTATGACGAATGTAGTCATGACCGTCGACAAGGTCGGCAAGGTTTTTCGTCGCTATCGGCACGAACTGCATCGCGTTCTTGGGTGGTTTTCTCTTCCCGTCGGGCAGCCGGAAGAGCGCTGGGTTCTGCGGGATATCAGCTTTACGGTCGAGGCGGGGCAGGCGCTGGCGATTGTTGGTCGCAATGGCGCGGGCAAGAGTACGTTGCTCAAGCTGATTACCGGCACCATGCGCGCGACCGAAGGCAATATCGGTCTTTCAGGCAAGATCTCCGCCATCCTTGAACTGGGGATGGGCTTCAATCCGGATTATACCGGTCGCCAGAACGTGTTCCATGCTCTCGGCCTCATGGGCTACCAGCATGCGGATATTGCCGCGGCCATGGAAGGCATCGAGGCATTTTCCGAACTGGGAAGCTATTTCGATCAGCCGCTGCGTGTCTATTCCAGCGGCATGCATATGCGGCTTGCCTTTTCTGTCGCGACGGCATTTCGCCCGGACATTCTCATCGTCGATGAGGCTCTGTCAGTCGGTGACGCCTATTTCCAGCACAAGAGCTTCGATCGCATCAAGGAGTTCCGCCAGCAGGGCACAACCCTGATCCTTGTTTCGCATGACCGGATGGCGCTGCTCAGCCTTTGCGATCGGGCTATTCTCCTGCACGAAGGTGCCGTGGCGCTCGATGGCGAACCGGAAACCGTTCTCGACTATTACAACGCCCTTCTCGGCCAAAAGGAAGCGCAACCTATCCTCACCGAAGAGCGGGAGGATGGCCGCGTCCAGACGAGCTCCGGTTCGCGCAAGGTTTCGATTGTCGAAGCGCGGCTTGAAGATGCTGAGGGCGGCCTCATCGATACACTGGATGTGGGAGCAGAGGTCGCCATTCGCGTAAAGGCCAAAGCGAGTGAGGATGTGGAATCTCTCGTCTTCGGCTATGCGATCAAGGACCGCTTCGGCCAGACCATGTATGGCACGAACACCTATTACAGCGAGCAGGCGCTGACCGATGTGAAGGCTGGCGAAGAGATCGAGTTCTCCGCGCGCTTCAGGGCGGATCTTGGTGTAGGGACCTATTCGGTGGCTCTGGCGCTGGTGGGTGGCGAGAACCACATCGAGGATAATTATGAATGGCGCGATCTCGCCATCATCTTCGACGTTGCCAATACCAGCAAGCAGACCTTCGACGGGCGAATCTATCTGCCCTCGGCCTTTGCCATATCAAGGCGCTAGCAGCCTTTCATAATCCTCGCCAATGGTCGTGACGTCGAAATCGCGAGATCGGCGCTTGAGAGCCTCGATGTCGTGCGAGGCATCAAGAGCAGAGGTCATTGCCTGCGCTAGTGCGCCCGGGTCTGCGACAGGCACAAGAGTTCCGAATGTGCCATCCTTCAGGATTTCTCGCGGGCCGTGGGGCGCATCTGTCGATACGATCGGAATGCCCGCGGCCAATGCCTCGACCAGGACATTGCCAAAGCCTTCGGTTCTGGAGGAGAGAACGAAGAGGTCACCCGCCGCATAGCAGGCTGCCGGATCATTCACATAGCCAGCGAAGAGAACGCGCTCGGATAGTCCAAGAGACTGCGCATAGTCCTGCAGTTCTGTGCGTAGAGGACCGTCCCCGAAAAGAACCAGCCGAGCACCCCTTGAAGGATCCAGTCGACTGAATGCCTCAAGGAGGGTTCGATGATCCTTCACGGCAACCAACCGGCCAAGCGTGATGATAACGGGGCCTTCACCCATTTCGGCAAGCCTGTCTTCCCAGGCATAACGCTCATGGCTGCGCCGCGCCGGGGAGGGCAGGGGATTGTAGATCGTGACAACCCTGCTTCCTTCAAAGCCACGCTGAACGAGATCTTGTCCTATTCCATTCGAAACGCTGATTGCCTTGGTGCTGCGCCTTGCCGTCACCCGGTCGAGGAGATTGACCACCGTATAGGCGAGGCCGCCAACCTTCATCTGTGAAGCGGCGTGATACGAGGGAAAAAACAGAGCCCTGGATCTTGCTAACAACAGCGCCACAGCCATCAGGGCATTAGCAAAATCCAGCGCTGAAAAAACGGCATCCGGTTGTTCGCGGCGCAGGAAAAGGATTGTCCGGAACACACCTTTCAGGGTGAGTATCTTGCCGAACCGTCCGTGCTCCGCCGCAAGATCAAGGCTGACCAACCGCACTCTCCCGTCGACCAGTTCCCGGTTGGGGCCTTGGCCGTTCCAGACGAAAAGAGTGACCTCATGACCTCGGCGGGCCATTTCATTGGCAATCAGAACACAAACCCGTTCTGCACCACCACCGATCAGGGCGGGAATATGAAAGACGAGCCGACGAGATTTCGTCACTGATGCGCCCTTGCCGAATGGTTCGATCGCATGTCGACATATATACCGCGGATGACTGAAAGGCTAAGACCGAACAGCAGCCCTAGAAATGCTCCGATAACGAAAAGTACAGCTGTGCCGGGGGGCCATGATCGACCATTCGGAGGCAGTGGGGGTGTAACGATCCGAACGGTGTCTGTCGTAATCAATTCCCGCTCCGAGATCTGCCGGACACGAACCAGAAAGCTTTCGTAGATCTGGGTTTTGGCCGATGCCTCTCGTTGGAGATCGCGAAGTTCGACCTGTGACTGAGCATCGTTGAAGGCGGAGCTCTTCAGTTCGACCATGTTGGAGCTAAGGTTCTTCAGGGCCTCATTGGCTTTGTCCAGATCCGCCTTGGCTGCGTTTGCTGCGCGCTGAAGCTCATTCTTGATCTGTTCGCGCACCGAATTGAGTTCGCTTTGCGTGCGGGCAATCGAGGGATGGCGCAAGCCGTAGATCATTTGCTGAGAGCTTAACTGTTGTTCCAGAACAGCAGCCCGCAGCTTCAGGTCGCGCAATGTGTCAGAAACTACGGGTATGGTGGCGGCAGAGCTGTCGCTGGCTCGAATGAGAGCATTGTAATTGGCCTGGGCATCGATCATCCGCGTGCGGGCGGCCAGAATCTGCGTATTCGTCTGCGACATTGTTTGCGAACTGACGAGTTGTCCATTTTCGCCCGTCGTCAGCCCATGGGTCCGCTTATAGGCTTCAACAGCTTCTTCCGCCGTAAGGGCGTCCTTCTTCAGGTCGGTCAGGCGGTCATCCAATGCCTTGGCGGCTCTACCCGCCGTTTCGGACTCCGTATTGGCAAGTTCAGCATTGAAGGCTTCGATGATTGCCTTGGAAATTGCAATCGCCTTGTCTGTGGACTGAGCTGTCACGGACAATCGTGCCACAAAGGAACGATCGTCTAGATTGAGCGAAATCTTCGTTTGAAGAACCTTGAGTGCCGCCAGATTGGGATCCGGCTTGCTGTTGGATGTGCTGCTGCCAAAGATGGAGGAAAGAAGCCCTGCGCTGGAGGGTTTATAGAATTCGGTGTCTTCGCCCAATCTCAAGCTTTCCACAACGCGCGCAAGAACATTGCCTGACGTCATCAGACGCGCGCGGTTGGAAATGACAAATCGCTGTCCTTCGCCCTGTTGCGCAGGTTGTGCATAGAGATCGTTATTGATGACCTGAAAATTGGAAGGCTCGATCAGGACATCGGTACTGACGGAATAATAACGAGTTGCTAGAAGCCCATAGCTCGCCGCCAGAAATGCAAAAATAAGGCTGCTGGCGATGGTGAGCTTGAGACCTGCTTTCAACCAGACGTAAACCCGGCGAAGATCTACTTCTAGAAAGTCGCCTACCTTTTCGAGGGTGACAGGCGCACCCTGTCGGTCAATTTCAAGCTGCTGAGAGCCAGCGGAATGAGCGCTCATCTCATAGTTGAGCAAGGAGGAAGCGTGCGAAGTGCGCGCTGTTGGATCTCGCTTGAGAGCAGACATGATGTTAACGCCTCATTTTCCTTAAGAGGTTACCTTAAGTCCATGAGGTTAATGTCCCACTTATGGATTGCTGGGATACTTGCTTTGCGTCTCATATAAGGTGGCATGACATGACCGATGAGCGGATGATCTCCGCAAGCCGCCAGAACGCTGTCGAACTGGCCTTTCTGTTATTGACAGTCACGGCATTGTTGCTGCGTCTTTTCGTTCCCAACCTTCTGCTCGATCTATTCGTGAGCTACACGAGCGAAGGCGGCAATTTCCTGGTGAAGTTCCATCTCGCAGCTTATGCAATCGTGCTCGTCCTGTTCGGATCGCTCTTTGCAAGGCCTTTCGTGCTGCAGGGATCAGACATTGCCCTTTTCAAGAGTTTCATTGTCTGTAGCGGCCTGATCGTTTGTCTGACGGCTTTCATCGTTGTCACAAACGGCTTTGGTGCCACCGGCTTTTTAATCGATACCTATCTGATTGCGATGCTGGCCGGATTGCTGCTCATCAGTCAAAGCCGGGAGGCACGCTACAGAATCGGAGAAATCATTCTCATCGTCATGATCCTGAGCGCTGCTCTGGGCATTGTCGAAATGGTGTTTCAGCAGCGTCTCATGCCGTTTAGTGAAGGAGAGCCGGTCTTTCGACCGACAGGTTTGACGGGGCATCCCCTTTCCCTCGGCTCACAGACTGTTCTTGCGATTGGTTTCTTGACGCTCACACGCTGGCGGCTTTGGATCAAGGTTGCCATTGTGCTTGTGCTGTTCGTCGGCCTTGCAGCTGCTGGCGCTCGCCTTGCCATGCTCGCCGGGGCGGCTCAAATCGTTCTTTTGCTTTACTTTTCTTCATGGAGCGGTCTTTCAAAGCAGCAGGAAAAGAAGATCAAGTTTTTCGCTATTCTGTTCGTTCTGATCCTGGGAAGCGTACTGATTGTCGGGCTTTTTGCTGCAGGTTTCCTCAGCCGATTTGGAGGAAGCCTGTTTGACGAGAACTTCATGGCGCGCGTGCGCATCTACCAGGTCTTCAGTCTGGTCACATGGCGCGATATCTTTTCAGGCATGGACGCAAATGTTCTATTGGCGCTGGTTCGGGAAAAGCTGGACCTGCCTTTCATCGAAAGTGCGCCCGTCTATATCATTCTGACGCTTGGTCTGCCCGCAGCGCTCGGCTTTACCTATATCATCGTCAAATATTTCAAGGCTCTTTTGACGGAGGTACCGGTTCAGGCAAAGATTGCAGGCCTTACCTATATCATCGTGAACCTGTCCAATAACGGACTGGCGACGAAGACACCGGATATCATCTTTCTGACTGTTCTGGTGGTCGCTTTCCGCCATGCAGGATCATCAATACCTGCAGTGTATGGGGATCGATATTTTCACCAGGTGCTATCGACAATCTCCAATGGGCCGCACCGATTGAGCGTGTGAATTCCCTTCTTTGGCCAGGCCGCACCCGTTGTGACCGGGAAGACATTTCCGAGAATGACCTCTTCGTCGTTAAGGGAGAGGATCTCGCGCATCCCCAAGCCACCACCATAAACCTCACTGCCATCCTGTACTGGCAGAAAAAGGCGGCCGTTCTCTTCAAGGATGCATCCACCCGGTCGTGCGCCGCGTTTGTCGACCAGGATGGGATTTAGTTTATGCGGCAGCCATGGCCCCATCAGATCCGGGGCACTGTAGACGACGAGCGTATCTGAGGCGCTGCCTTTGCCGATCTTCTCGGTCGCAAACATGAAGAAGCTGCCATCGCGTTCAATCAAGGTCACATCATTGATGTTGGCCCCCTCGATCAGCACACTCTCCCTGATCCATCGATCCGGAAATTCCTCTGCTCTGTAGAGAACCACTTCCTGCGCGCCCCCGGACTCCGGGATCATGAAAATGGAATCCTTGTGTCGGAAAACATTCGGATAGGAAAGGTGGTGGGGTTCGCGAAGCACGACACGAGGCTGCGAGAGCGTTCCATTGTCTTGGAGCTCCGCAACGCTGATAACACCTTTGTCCTCCCGATAGGGAAACTCTTCGACGAAAACATAGAAACGCCCCTTGTGCTCGAAGGGAAACGGATCTGCGTAAAAGCGTTCACCATCATCCTGTAATTCAATGAAGGGGGTTGGGTCAGGCCTATCCCGCGAAGGCGAAATGCCACTTCCTTCTGTCAGTCGCCAGGCTGTTCGCCAGTAAAACGGCTTATGGTTCTTTGACAATCGGGCGATTACTTTTCGCAGCACCGCGCAGCCAAAATCATAACCGTAGTGCAGGAGAAAGAACGAAGGTGTAAGCCTGTTTCTAGAATAGGAGATTTCATGGCCATGGCCTGCTGAAAGGCGTGCAATGGCGCTGAGCAGCAGCGTTTCTACTGCGGCGTTCAACTCATCTTTTGTATGAGACAGAAAGGCCTGCCGGGTTATCATCGGTTGGGCTTGCGCGATGGCGCGTCCATCAAGGAAGGCTACGATATTGGCATGTCGTGATCGGGTCTTTGTGCTGGCGAGTGCTGCCAGGAAATCCCTGTGGCCGTTGATCTCGACCGTAAGACGCGGCACCTGCGCATTCACAGACCCCTGGGTTAAATCGACGATCAGATCAGCATCGAAATTTGACGATTTTCCTTCCGCCACCGTAGGCTCGGGCAGTCGCAAAAGCTTTCTTTCGCCCGCAAGAACAAGGCGGGCAAGGATGTTCCTAGAGGGATTGCCGGAACCTTTATGGATACTGACCTTATGACCCAATAATGTCAGACGGTGCTGGAGATTGTCTAAACAAACATCCGCCTCACCGGCAATTTTCAACATTATATCCATTCTGCTCCCGCCCCGATGAGCTCAAACTGTAAGCAATTCCCCAATATATTATTAACTTTGGATACTTCTGAGTGTCCCTAAGTGCGCCTAGATTAAAATTTTACGTATTTTAGTTTGCGAATATTCATTGCTCCTGCGCCATTTTGCCTTCCAGAAATTCAGGGAGAGAGTGTGCGTGGAATTCCCCCGGGTTTGAGCAATGATTGCCAGACCATACCGGAAGCAATCCTACGCTGCACTTTACAACAGAACCTTGCATTCTGTCAGTTTGCGTGGAGTGAGGCAGTGATGAAAGTAGCGATTTTTGGCCTGGGCTACGTCGGGTTTACTGCCATGTGCTGCATCGCGGCAGACGGACATTCGGTCGTCGGTTTTGATGTCAGTGAAAAAAAGGTTTTGGGAATTCGAGCCGGACATCCTCCGATCATCGAAGCAGGTCTTGAAGAAATGCTGCAATCGGGCCTCACCAAGGGCTTGATCTCCGCCCATACGAAGATCGGCAACCGTCTAGCCGATGTCGACCTCGCGATCGTTTGCGTCGGAACGCCAAGTGCGCCGGATGGCTCCCACAATATGACCTATGTTGCGGAAGTTTCACGCCAGATTGCCTCGGCTGTCAAATCAGCTCGCCGCAGTACGCCTCTGGTTGTTGCCTATCGTTCGACAATTCGTCCCGGCACTATAGAGGGACTGATCGCGCCGATCTTCCGGGCTGAACTGGGCGCTGATTTCGACGCTTCCGTCGAAATTGTCTACCATCCTGAGTTCCTGCGTGAAGGTTCGGCCGTCAAGGATTACTTCGATCCGCCCAAGATTGTGGTGGGGACCGCCGACGGACAGCCCAATGAGTGCCTCGCTCTTCTCAACCGGAACATCAAGGCACCAACGTTCGTGGTGAACTACGGTGAAGCGGAACTCACCAAATTCGTGGACAATACCTGGCACGCGCTGAAAGTCGCCTTCGCCAATGAGGTGGGCCGCGTCTGTCTTCAGCTTGGTTTGAGCGCATCGAAGGTCAGTGAGATCTTTCTTTCAGACACCAAGCTGAACATTTCGAGCTATTACATGCGCCCCGGCGGTGCCTTTGGCGGCTCCTGTCTGCCCAAGGATGTGCGTGCCTTTCAATATATTGCAGCTGACTGCGGCGCCCACACGCATGTTGTGGATTCGCTCCTGCGCTCGAACGAGGCACACAAGTATCGGCTTTATCAGTACGCCGCGAATGGCTTGAAGCCAGGGGGCAGAGTGCTTCTCGTAGGGCTGGCCTTCAAGGCCAATACCGACGACTTGCGTGAGAGCCCGAACATCGATCTGGCGCGCGCTTTCCTGCGCGACGGCTATGACCTGCATGTGTTTGATCCCGCAATTGATGCCACCAAGCTGGTCGGTGCCAATCTGGGCTATGCCTATACGCAAATTCCGACCCTCTCAAAGCTTCTTGTCGACAAGGCAACCGCTGAGACGACCGCCTACGACCGCATCGTCGTAACCAACGCTACGGGCAAGCTGCTCGACCTCGCAGACAAGGCAAACATCGTCGAGATCGCACACCTGCCTTGAGCAGATCAGTCGATGCTGGCGTCCCCCGGAAGGATAAGAAGATGAATGTCAACCAGACATGGAAAACAAGCACTAGCTTCGGGCCTGTTCTGGCTGGTCGCAAGATCCTGATCGTCGTTGAAAATCTGCCTGTCCCGTTCGATCGGCGGGTCTGGCAGGAAGCGCGCACATTGCAGAAATCAGGCGCGCAGGTTTCCATCATCTGTCCGATGGGGAAGGGGTATACCGAGCGTTACCAGTTGCTCGAAGGTATTCATATCTATCGCCATCCCATGCCACTCGAGGCAGACGGTGCTCTGGGTTATCTCCTGGAGTATTCTGCAGCCCTGTTCTGGGAGACGGTGCTATCGTGGAAGATACTCTTCAAGCACGGCTTCGATACCATCCAGGGCTGCAATCCGCCGGATCTGATCTTCCTTATCGCATGGCAGTTCAAGCTGTTGGGAAAACGCTATATATTCGATCATCACGATATCAATCCGGAGTTGTTCGAAGCCAAGTTCGGCAAGCGCGGTCTATTCTGGCGGTTGCTGCGCATGTGCGAATGGCTGACATTCAAGGCGGCGGATGTGGTCATCTCCACCAATGAAAGCTATCGCAAGATTGCGATCGAGCGGGGCGGCAAGAAGCCGGAAGATGTTTTCGTCGTTCGCAGTGGGCCGGACCTCAACCGAGTTAAGGCGGTCGAGCCGAACCTCAGCCTCAAGAATGGCCGCGATTATCTTGTTGGCTATCTGGGTGTCATGGGAGACCAGGAAGGGATTGATCTGCTTCTGCAGTCCGTTGCGCATCTGGTTCACACCAAGGGACGGCAGGACATTCAGTTCGCATTGGTGGGCGGTGGTCCCGCACTCGATAGCCTGAAATGCATGGCTCATCAGTTGGGCGTCAGCGACTACGTCACCTTTACCGGCCGCGCACCGGATCAGGTCCTGTTCGAGGTCCTGTCTACATCTGACGTCTGCGTCAATCCGGATCGGGTCAATCCGATGAACGACAAGTCGACGATGAACAAGATCCTTGAATATATGGCAATCGGAAAGCCGATCGTACAGTTTGATGTCACGGAAGGCCGTTACAGCGCACAGGCAGCTTCCTTGTATGCGAAGGCGAATGATCCGATCGATTTTGCCGACAAGATTGAAGAGCTTTTGGCTAATCCCGAAAAGCGCGCCTATATGGGCGGGTTCGGAAAGCGTCGGGTTGAGACGGAAATGGCCTGGACTTATGAGATTCCTAAACTTCTGAGTGCCTATAAGGCTGCAAAGCGCGCCTAATCTCATTCACAGGATCTCAGTTCATGAACTTTGTCTGGCTTGTCAATCGGCTTCGCTCCATGAGCCCGGCCGAGATCGCCTGGCGGGTTCAGGAACAGGCTTTGCGAAAGGCGGCGAAAGGCCGCCTGGACCGATGGGATCGATATGATCCGACCGGAAGCGAGGCTCCGAGAATGCCGGGCCTTCTGGCCTCTCTTGAGAGTGCCGCACCGCAACTGCGGCTAGCGGTTCAGCTTGCTGCTGAGCGCATTCTTTCAGGACAGTTCAGCGCGCTTGGCGTGACCTGGCCCGAATTCAATTGGCAAAACGGATTTCCCGAGACAATCTGGACCCTTGACCCTGTAACCGGCAAACATTGGCCGGGCGCGGATGCCTTCTCCTTCGATATCGGATATCGCCACGCCAAGGACTATGGCGATATCAAATATGCCTGGGAATATCACAGGCTCCAGTTCCTGCAGCCGGTTGCGGCCCATTATGCCTTGAGCAGGAATAAGGATGCGCTGGTCTTTATCGAGGCCGCCATCGAAAGTTGGTTTGCGCATAATCCACCCTATCGCGGCATTGGCTGGAATTCCGGGATCGAGCTTGGCTTGCGCGCCATCAGCCTTCTGTTTGTCAGCAGCTGCTGTGGATCCGACCTGTCGCTCGAAACACGCAAGCGCATCCGGCTTATTCTGGTGTCGCATCTTGCCTGGATGCGGCGTTTCCCCTCTGGGTATTCCTCCGCCAACAACCATCTCATCGCTGAATGCGCTGGTGAATTTCTCATTGCGCTGTGTATGCCGGAATTGCCGGACGCCTCCGCGGTTCTGGCCAAATCCGGCCATATTCTGGAGCGGGAAGCGGACAAGCAGATCCTGAGCGATGGTGTGGGGGCCGAACAATCGCCCACCTATGGTGCCTTCACTGCCGAATTCCTGTTGTTGTGCGCTTGCATGGCGCGCAACGCAGGCCGCCCACTTGCGGCCAGTGTCGATCAGGCCTTGTTGCGATATGCCCGTTTCGTCAGCTGGGTAACGTTGCGTGATGCGACGACGCCGCAGATCTGCGATGATGATGAGGGGCGTGTCATCACGCTTGCTGAAGCAGAACATTGCTATCCTGCGTCCGTTTCCGCCGCCATCTGGGGCTATCTCGGCCTCGATGCGGAAGGAGCTGTGCCTGCTCATCCGACATTGAGGGATTCAGTCTTTTCAAGCTGTACGGAAACGGCATCAATGCCGCAGGGCGTCCGTGTCTTCGAGGCTGGAGGCTATAGCGTCTTCCGAGGAAAGATCACCAACAAGGATGCACTTGTGGTTTTCGATCACGGACCGCTCGGCTATCTTTCCATTGCCGCACACGGCCACGCCGATGCCTTGGCCTGGCTGCTTTACGTGAATGATCGCCCCCTTCTGGTCGATCCCGGTACCTATCTCTATCATTCGGGCGGTGTCTGGCGTGACTGGTTCCGTGGCACAGCGGCGCACAATACCTTGCGGCTCGGCGGTCGGGACCAGAGCATTATTTCAGGTGCATTCAACTGGTCGCACAAGGCCAATGCCCGACTTATAGAACAGGCAGACGGCGAGCATCCCGCCTTCCTGGCCTGTCATGATGGCTACCTGAAGGAATTCGGTCTCCTGCACGAGCGCAGCATTTGCGTGCTCGGCTCTTCCATTCGTGTGCTGGATCGCCTTGTGGGGGATCGAAAACCGCCCCTCGTCGAGATGAGCTATCAGCTGGCACCTGCTGCCATAGCCAGGATCGAAGACAATAGCGTATTCGTTTCACTGGAAGATGAGCCGGTTCTTCGGATTGCCTTTCCTGACAATGGCAGGCTTGCAGTCATCGTTGGTGCAGGGCCCGATCAGGGCGGATGGGTCTCCAACAGGTTCGGCACAAAGGAGCCTGCGCCACGCATTGTCTGGACCACGGACAATTTTCCGGCAGAAGCCGTAACGGAATTCCATATCCCTTGATTTCAATCCGAAGATAAGATCAGCTGGTCTCGCCTCGTACTGACAAACGAACCCTGATCATTGCCAGTTTTTCCAGCGTAACCTTCGGATGCAAGGCCGCATTCAAGCCGAGGAAAACTAGTCCGCCAGCAAGGCTGGCGAAGCCCAAACGAAAGAATACTGGCAGGAATTGAAGCTCCTGCGTTGCAAGGGTTGCAGCACCTGCCGTGCCCAGAGCCACAAGGACAGCATAGGCAATGGCGCGCCATGGAACCGAGATGGGCGTCAGGCGATGACTGATGATGATAGAGACGATCATATTGGTTACCGCGCCACCGGCCAGTGCCAGTGCCGCACCGACTTCCGACATGCCGGGGATCAGCACGAAGCACAAAGCAATGCCGACCATGGAGCCGATCGTATTGTTGACGATCAAAAGCTGCGGCCGCTTGTGGGCATGCACCATGGCATTGAACACGAAGCTGGTCACATTGGCGATGATGACCGTCAGGGTGATGATGGCAAACAGGATGGTGTGGTGTCCGCTGTAATCCGGTGGCAGGATAAGGGTCACCAGATCGTCGCTCAATGCAATAAGCAGGGCAGCCGCAGGCAGGCTGAGGGAAATGATCAGCGCCATGACCTGTGTGAAGAAGGCGCTAGCCGCTTCCGGGCCACGCTCATCGAAGCGCCCTACCGCTTCTGGAAAGGAGCCCGTATTGACGGCATTTGCAATGGTGTTGATGGGCTGGCGCGCCAGCGAGAAGATTGCGGCAAAGATCGCAACAGAGGCGGCGCCATGAAACTCGTTCAGCACGACACGCTCGACACTATGCAATCCGAAGCTGACAAGAACGGCTGCGATGATCGGCATCCCCAGCGAAAAGAACTCCCTGCTGGTAAAGCGTGATGGACCAGGGACGATTTTTCGCGCAGCGATGGCGCCTGCAACGAGACCGGCAATCAGGGTGCCAAGATTGGATGCGATCGACACGGTCAGGAAGGAATTATGGTCCGTGACCATTGTCATGAGCGGAAAGGCCAATTGCAAAAAGGCGCGCAGGAATTCAAGCAGCATATAGGCCGTATGACGCTGCTGCAGTTGCAGAACGAGCAATGCAAATCGCGATACAGCCCCTGCAATCAGGTAGACGCAGATCGCGATGAAGAATTCCAGCCAGCGCTCCGGCAGCACAAAGAGCGAGGCGGGGGCTGCCAACAGGAATGCCAGCACCGTTGTTCCAGTTAGAATGCGTCCGGCCTGCAAAAGGCTGCCGCGGCTGACTTCTCCCTTGCCGCCGAGACGCAAGAGCGCGATGCGCATCCATTCGGTCACAGCCAGATCAATCAGTTCGCCGACCGTAACCACCAGCGTCAGAATACCGTATTCATGCTGATCGACGATCCGCGTGGCAACAACCACAAACAGCAACGCGCCCAGGCGCGTGAAGAGTGTGGCTGGAGCGTAAATGAGCGTCGAACGCAGAAGCATGCAGGGTTCCTTGCGGGGGATCGGGCGAACATCCCGCTATAATTTACGAAATCCTTAACGTCGAAACCTTAACAATGGCTCGGTATAATCATTCGAATTAGAATTGAGACACATAATGATCCAACGGCTCGAAGCTGACAGATCGCTGAAGGTCATGATTGCGACTCCGGGTGGCCGATTGGGTCAGGGTGGCATCGATCGTATTATGATGTCTCTTCACGATGAGTTAGCACGACAGGCTGCTCACGACGGATTGAAGATCGAAGCTCGTTTCGTTCAAACCCGAGGCAACGGGCACATCGTTCTCTCGCCCCTTTACCTCATCGGGTTCTGCCTGCGCATGGTGCTGGCACGGCTCTTGGGCCAGTTGGATCTCGTCCACATCAATCTCGCAAGTGAGGGTAGTACCTATCGCAAGCTGGTTATTGCGGCTTTGGCCCGGCTACTCTCCATCCCTTATGTTCTCCACCTTCATGGCGCGGAATATATGATCTTCTGGTCCGAGCGCGACAGTTTCATCAATCGCCAGATCAGGACGATGTTCGAAAAGGCCAGCCGGATCATTGTTCTGGGCCGGCCCTGGCGTGAATTCGTGCGGCGGAAGGTCCCAGAAGCCGCCGATCGCATCGTCATTGTCCCGAATGCAACGAAAGCACCAACCCAGCCCCACATGGGTGGCGGGGATAAGGTTCACATTCTTTTCCTAGGGCGCATCGGAGAAAGAAAGGGTGTTCCCCAGCTTTGCGATGCGCTGGGCGATATGAAAGACCTCTCCGGCTGGAAAGCGACGCTGGCAGGCGATGGTGAAAATGAATGGTTGCATCAGCGTCTGAAGCAACTGCAGCTTGAGGATCGCGTAGCCGCTCCCGGATGGCAGGGTCCTGAAGATGTTGCACGGCTGTTGTCTGAGGCAGACATTCTCGTGCTTCCGTCCTTTGCCGAGAATCTGCCTGTCTCGGTGATTGAGGGAATGGCGGAAGGCCTTGCCATCGTTGCAACGCCGGTTGGTGCAATCGAGGACATCATCACACATGAGCAGAATGGCTTGCTCGTTCCCCCCGGAGATGTTGTGTCCTTGCGGACTGCCCTTGAGAGGTTGCTGCGTGATCCTCAATTGCGCCAAGGCTTAGGCGAGGCTGCCCGGGAGACCCACAGGCGGCAGCTTGATTTGCCGCATTATGCCCGAAATATTTGTTCTGTCTGGGCAAATGCTGCCTGGCGCAACCAACGGTATTAAGGATTGGCGATGAAGGCACTGGATATTCTGCGCGGGCTCTATGTTCGTAGTCCCCGCTTTGTACAGAATGCGGCAAGGCCTTTTGTTTCACTGGTTCCGACCAAGATGAAATTCGGTCGCAATTACGCCGAATGGCGCCAGAGGATCGCCAGGGCCGCAAGCGATCCAACCTATTGCGCCGAACAACACCTCGCCGCTCTGCGTGCGCTTCTCGCCAAGGCCCATGCGGGAAGCCCTTTCTACCAGGCCGAAATCGAGCGTGCCTTTGGAACGTCCTTCAATCCATCAAACATCATGCCTGTCGATCTTCAAAGGCTTCCGGTTCTGACCAAGGCTCGTCTGAGGGCGGCGGGAGACGATGTTCTGGCCGTGCCCCGTCGACAGGTGGATAGTGCTGAAACCAGTGGCTCCAACAGCGAGCCCAGTTTTCCATTCTACCTCGACAAGGATCGTAGTCCCCGCGAGATGGCCTTCGTCTATGATGGCTGGTCGCGGATCGGCTTTGACGAAAACACACCACGCGCCAGCTTTCGAGGCTTCGCACTTCATGACACAAGTCAGATCATGGATTGGGATCCGGCGCTCAAGGAGCTCAAATTTGCCGTCTTTCCTTTGAGTGCGCAGGATGCGTCACTTTATCTCGATGAGATCGACAGACGAGAGATCCGGTATTTCTATGGTTATCCTTCCGCCATTGAACTGTTTTGCCGCCGCCTTCTCCAGATTGGCCGCAGACCGAAGTTACCGATCCTGGGGATTTTACCGATCTCCGAACCTCTCCATGATCATCAGCGGAGCTTGATCCGTTCGGTGCTGGGTCCGGTCAAAATCGCTCCTTTCTACGGTTTGAGCGAAAAGGTTGCCTTCGCCGTAGAGATCGAGGAAGAGGGCGGCATCTATGAGTTCAATCCTCTGTATGGACTGACGGAACTGCTGGACGACGACGACCTGCCCGTGACTGAGCCCGGTCGGGAAGGGCGGATCGTAGCAACCGGCTTTCTCTCCACCGGCATGCCCTTCATCCGGTATGATACCCGCGATTTTGCCCGGTTGGTTCAACTGCCCGGGCCTGAAAACGGTTACAGGTTACGCATCGGTGGCCTTGCCCCGCGCCGCAAGCCGGGCTTTCTGATTACATCAGAGGGAAACCGGATTGTCGCGACTGACTTCTCGCCGGAAGATACAGAATTCTTCAAAGGCATCAGGGAATATCAGTTTTATCAGGACAAACCGGGCATTGTCGTGATGCGCTATATATTGGATGAAAACGGCTCTGATGCGGATGTACGTCGCATGACGGACTATTTCGTTGCGAAGGCGCGTCACACACTTTCATTCGAGTCCGAGCAGGTCACGCAGATTGCAAGCGGTCGAGGCGGCAAACGCGCCTTCATTGATCAGCGCCTCGATCTGGAACTCTATTGAGGCACTGAAAGACCAAGAGCCTGTAGCATCGGCTTGTCCGGGACAGCCGGGCCTCTTGGTTCTATGACGGACATTCCGTGCGGATTGGAATACTCCCAGACCGACCAAGGTATTCCATGGCCTTCAGCGATCTGGCGAACGGTCTGCAGATAGGCAAGCCGGTCCGCGTCATAGGCACCTGAGCGACCGTCTGTAGACATCCGCATGACGCCGAACTCACCCATGAAAAGCCGCTGCGGCGGGATGTTGTATCGTTTTGCCCAGTCAACGGCCTCACCAATGCGGGCCTTCAAGGTTGCGGCGTTCGAGCCCTCTTTGAAGTACTCGTTTATCTCAGACTTGAGGCGGGCAATATTGGCTGCCTGCTGGAGGCTGTTCAGGCCCTCTGCCAGCATGTGAACGCGCAATCCCTCGATCACGGTTTCGGGCGAGCCGGTATTGGCCGGCCAGGGGAAGCCGGAAAAGAAGCCGTTGGTCCAATCGGCCTTCTGGTGCGTGAAGCTGTGCGGCTCATACATATGAAAGCTGTAATAGATGTTCTCGTCGTCGAAATTCGGATCGAGATTGGTGAGCCCGGTAATGCTACCGCCACAGGCTCCAGTGACAATGATGGTCATCCGACGATCGATCTCACGGATGTCTGCGACCGTAGACGCCATGATCCGCTGCCAGTCATCCGTGCCACTGGCATCGCAAGGGTAATAGGCGGGCTCATTATAGGGTTCGAAGGCAACTTTATCGGCTCCATGCCTGGCCAGCATGGTGGCGACGGCCTTGACCATGGAACGGTAGCGGGCAACGCCTTCGCTGTCGGCGCCATTATAGAGAATATCCATGTCATAGGCGGGCACCTGACTGACACCATGAAGATTAAAGACCACCTTCAGGCCAACCTTGGTCAGGCGATCTATGGCACGGCTAAGGACATCAAGAGCCTGCTGGCGACGTTGGCCTTCACTGTCGAGCAAAGGGCCTGGATCGACGGTCAATCGCACAAAGTCGAAGCCTAGCAGGTAGATTTTTTTAAATGGATCGCCCTTCGGCCAGTCGCTGAGCGGGCGCTCGCCGGACTGCCATTCTTCAACGCTGCGATACGGTGGCCAGCGATAGGTTTTGTCTTTCGTGAGAGGGGACCAGTTCAGCCAATCATGCAGGCCAACGCCCCGGTGAAGGGCTATTGGTTGGGCAACAGAAGGAACGGCAACAAGTGGTAGTGTGAGTAGCAGCAAGGAAAAAATAATCCGGCGCATTATCTATTCACCCACTTGTAGAAGATAAAATGCAGATGTTCTGGCATATATTGCAGCATAATACGAATGAAACTGCATTTCCTAAATTTTAAATTCAGAATTTCGATTTAAATTTTAATCAATTATCAAGCGTTAACCTCTTTGCCCGGTGTTATTCCCTACATGTTACGTTACGCTCGAATTCCTCGTATATTCAATATATCTGAAGTGAGCAATGCTGGCACAGATATTGCGGGCGGTGAGGCGATATTCAGGAGCGATCTTTCTTCACCAAAGAGGCTTGGGCACAGGCAGGCCAAGGAGACGGTATGCTTTCGGATTTCGTGACAATGGTCGCGGCGCGAATTGCCAGGGTCGATCTCATGACGCCCGGTATCATTCTCGTTACAGCGCTTATCTGCGCTTTGATTGCCTATTGGAAAGTGGTCGAACACAAGTCGCTGCGTGGTTTTTTTGATTTTGCCTTTCCGCATGAGATTATGACGCATCCATCGGCACGGGCCGATGTTCTGTTCTGGATTACCAAGAAGCTGGCCATGCCGTTTCTGGCAATTCCTGCAGGCATTACCTTTGTCACTTTGATGGGCTATGCGACCAATCAGGTTGTTGGCGGACTGTTCGGGATCGAAGCGCCTTTGGTCGACGGCCCAGCAGGTCCCGTTACCATCCTGCTGTTCACCGTCACCATGCTGCTTGCCTATGATATTTCCTATTACAGCTATCATTATGTGCAGCACAAAGTGCCGTTCATGTGGGAACTGCATAAGGTTCACCATTCTGCCGAAGTCATGGTGGGGATTACCAAGGATCGGGTACATCCGTTGGATGATCTCATCAATCGGGCCTGGGATGGGGTGATCGCCGGCTTCTTCTTTGGCCTGTGGACACTTGTCGCGCTGAACCCGGTCGAAGTGACGATATTCGGGATCAATGTCTATCTGATCCGCAACATCCTGATGATGGATTTTGTGCGTCATACGCACTTCAAGATTTCCTTCGGGCCATTGAACAACATCATCCTCTGTCCCCACTGGCATCAATTGCACCACAGCGTCGACCCACGGCACTATGACAAGAATTTCGGTTTGCTCTTTTCCTTCTGGGACCGACTTTTCGGAACGCTTTTCGTTCCAAAGCCGGATGAGGATTTCAAATTCGGTCTGATGGACCGGGATGTCCGCGATTATCAGTCCCTGCAGGGGCTTTGGATCCTTCCGTTGAAAAAAATGACCAGGCAGCTGATGAAATTATCCCGCCGGACTATAGGCCGCTTTTCAAAGAAAGCGGATGAAGCACCAGCTGAACCGCAGCAAGGCGGATAGGAATGGGAATTGCAGTTTCAGGTACGGAACGGACTTTGACGCGGGCCGAAATCGTGGTGACCACAGAGCGCCTTCAGGCGGTCGCTTCTGATTGGCGACTGCTTTGGCAAGCTCAAAGAGGCTCCATCTTTCAGAGCCATGAATGGATTTCTGCCTGGTGGGACAATTTCGACGATCAGCGCCATCACCGGTTGCGGATTGGGCTACTGTGGAGAGAAGAGCGGCTGATTGCAGTTCTGCCCCTGGCGATCTGTCATCGAAAGGGTTTCCGTTTTCTGGAGTGGGCCGCGATCGTCCATAGTGACTATGGCGGTGCCCTGAAAGCCGCGGACTGTTCCTTGTCGGAACTGCGCGATCTCTGGAATGAGATCGCAGCAAGCGGTGGCTTTGACATTTTTTCCATAACGCGCATCGTGCCAAACAGCGATGCCGCGCGCCTGTTCGATGGTGTGGCATTAAGTGAAACGCATGCGACGCGAGGCGAAAGACCGGAAGTCAGCTACCGCGTCGGAAACGGCGATGGCGATGGGACCACATGGTATAACAGTCTCTCAAAGAAGATGCGCAAAACCTACCGCCACGGCTATAACGTCCTGGAGCGGTCCGGCAATCTGCAGTTCCGGCGGCTGGCAGAGGATGAACCGCTGCAACCCGTTCTTGAGCGCCTTGCCGATCTGAAACAGCGTTCCCTGCAAAGTCGCGGACTTTCCTCCCAGCTTTTTTCCGCGGACATGCGCTTGCTGACAGCTTTCGTCGATGTCATCCGAAAGCTCAGCAAGCTGCATATCTTCGTGTTGGAATTGGATGGTTCCATTGCGGCCATCTCGGTAAATTTCGAAGAACACGGCACTATGATGTGTTGGGTTACCACCTTTGATGCGGGGATTACCCAGACATCGCCCGGGCTGCTCCTGATGATCGATTATATCAAATGGTCGTTCGATCAGGGTTTGGTTTGCGTGGATTTCCTGAGTGGTGGCGAGGCATTCAAGAACCGCTTTGCCACGCACTCTGTGGTGCTTGAATCCCTGACCGGTCCTCGAAACCTCAAAGGTGCCCTGGGCCTGAGGGCGTACAAGCTGCGTGGAAAATTCGTGGCTCTCAGATCATCAGGTTTTGCAAAGACGCAGAGTGACGAGGAGTAATTTCAAAGGTCGAACTCCGCTCTAGCCACATCATACGCACCAGCTTTACCCCAGCCTGCTGTGTCATCACCCCCTATCTGCATTGAGATGCGAAGGTAATGGGGGTCGGATTTGAGCAGGGTGCTTGTTGTTGGGGCCGGTTTTGCCGGAGCCGTCTATGCCAGGGAACTGGCCGAAGCCGGATATGAGGTGGAGGTTATCGACAAGCGATCGCATATCGCGGGCAATTGCTATGACTATGTCCATTCCAGCGGTGTGCGGATCCATCACTATGGCCCCCATCTGTTTCACACTTCCAACATGCGCGTCGTGGAATGGCTGAACACGTTTACCGACTGGGTGCCTTATGACCATTGCGTCGTCGCTCGTCTGCCAGATGGGCGACTGGTGCCTGCGCCTGTCAATCTCGATACCGTCAATGCTGTCTTCGGTACGCAGTTGGAAACGCCACAGGAGGTTGCGGATTTCCTGTCGACCCGCGTCATTGCGCGCGACCCCATCACCAGCGCTGAGGATCATCTCTATTCGAAGATCGGACCGGATCTGACAGATCTCTTCTTCCGCCCCTATACGCAGAAGATGTGGGAGCTCGATCTCAGCGAAGTGGATGCATCGGTTGTGCAGCGCTTGCAAATTCGAACCGATCGCGAAAATCGTTACTTTCCGTCAGACACGTTCCAGGCCATGCCAAAGGACGGATACACGAAGATCTTCGAGCGGATTTTCGACCATTCGAAGATTTCTGTGCGCCTGAATACGGAATTCAGCGCGAGCATGCTGGCGGACTATGATGCCTGCTTCAACAGCATGCCGATCGATGAATTCTTCGGCTACGAATTTGGAGAACTTCCCTACCGCTCGATCCGCTTTCATCTGACGGAAGTCCCGAAAGCGGATGCGCCTGAGCATGTCGTCATCAATTATACCGACACGTCTCCCTATACCCGCGAGACCTGGTGGCATCGGATCCCTGCGCACCTCGTCTCGGATACGGGCACGGTGTTGCGAACTGTGGAAGAGCCTTGCGATTACAAGGACAATCACCTGGAGCGCTATTATCCGGTCAAGACGAGCGATGGCCGTTTCGAGAAGATCTACAAACTCTATCAGGAAAAAGCGGCTGCCAACGACCGGCTGGTCTTCATCGGCCGATGTGGCACCTACCAGTATCTGGACATGCACCAGGTCATCAACCAGTCGCTGACCCACGTCGGGAAGTGGATCCAAGATCACCGATGAACAACGAAAAAGGCCATCCCGGTTTCCGGGATGGCCTTTATTATGAGGTATAGCTTATCTATCAGGCTGCGAGTTCGAGGCCGAAGAAGTCGGATGCTGTCAGGTTCTTCTGGCCCGTCAGCACCACCTGGAATTCCACAGTGTTTGCATCGCCATCGGCATCGCCGAAGATACGGGTGTTGCCGCTGACGAAGTCAAAGGCCAGGCCATTGGCCTGGGCCGTAGATGTCTGGCCAAGGAATCGGAACTCCTGGTTGCCAGCCACTTTCAGGTTGGCGTCGATGAGGCGCAGATCGATCTTGTCGGTTCCAACCACGAAATCGGTGATTGTGTCGGTCGCCTGGGCGGTCGATTCATTGACATTTCCGTACATGAAGACGTCGGCGCCGCCATTGCCCGTCAATGTGTCGGCCCCGCCATTGCCACGCAGAACATTGCCGACATCATTCCCGATCAGGGTGTCGTTGCCAGCACCACCGAAGGCGTTTTCGATCTGGACGCCCGCCGCGATGACGAAGCTTCCGCCCGCAATGGTCGAGGTCTGGCCCGCATTGAGGTTGATCGTGACTGCCGAGCTGACAGCCGCTGCATCAATGAGATCGGTTCCGGATGCATCGTTGACCGTCTTGGATCCAGTGAAGGAGTCCGCCAGCACATAATGGTTGTCGGAGGTCACGTCCGAACCCCAGGCGCGAACGGTCAATTCCTTGAACTCCGCAACCGTGCCGGTGTTCTTGTCGATCAGCTGCAGCGTCCAGGTGCCTGCGCTCTGTTCGCCGAAGAAGGCGGTCGCGCCGATCTGGAATGTGCCGGGCCAGACGGCAGAGGCGGCATCCTTGCCGACCATCGGTTCATCGAACAGCGTGATCGTTGTGCCGTTTGGCGAAGTGATGACAGCTTTCAGATCATTGGATGTTGCCGTGGTCAGGTTGAGGTCGAACTCCATGCGCTCGATGATGACGTTCTTGGTGAGGTTTGCCGTCACCGTCGTGCCTGTACCGCTGATCGTCGCGGCTGCAGAACCGCTCTTTGCCTCGGAGCTCACCCAGTTCGTTGCAGTCTTCGCGGCGTCCGTCCAGGAGGCCGCCAGGCGAACGGCTGCGCTAACGTCGATCAAGCCAAAGCCGACATCACGAGAGAACTGCATGCCGCCGAAGTTCAGCCCATCGCCCTTCGTCGTGATATAGTTGTTGGTCGTTCCAACAGCGCGGGCCGTCAGCGCCAGGATGTTGGCAACATCGCGGAAGCCGAGAAGCGGGTTTGCCTGCAGCATGAGGGCGGCGGCGGCTCCGACCATGGGGCCGGAATAGGAGGTACCGATATTCTGGAAGGAATAATCGCCATTGGCAGCATCGGTCTTGTTGTAGCCCAATGTCGAACCGGTGATGTCGGCAGAGGTAATGCCAAAGCCCGTATTGATGGACTGGTCCTTGCTATCGGGGTTTTCACCACCGAAGGAGGAAACGAGAACGGAAGCGCCGGGCGTGGAATAGCTGGCCTTGTTGCCGAACTCATTCATGGCACCGGCGGTGATGATGTACTTGTTGTTGGTGGAGCCGGTCATGGCCGTATCAGCCTTGGCGGGTCCTTCGTTACCTGCCGAAACCTCGACCACAGTTCCAAGGCCGCCACGACCCTGCTGGCCTGCCTTTTCGACGGCAGCCAGGTAACTTCTGTCTGCCTGATTTGGCGATTGCGACCAGAAATTTTCGGAAAAGGCCGGATCCAGACCGTAGGAGTTGACGGAGACATCGACCTTCGCAACATCTGTCATATAGTTGTACAGGGCGGGTACATCGACACTGCTGCCCTTGCTGACCGCAAGGCTGGAGACGAGATTTGCATTGGGGGCCATGCCCACCATGCCCTTGCCATCAAGCGCCATCGCAACGATGGAGCCAACCACCGTTCCGTGTTCGTTGGCGTCGGCATCGGGAGCATAGCCACCATTTCCTGTGGTGTAGGCATTGGCGCCGGTCACCTTGGTGGCGGAGTTGAAGGTGAGATCCTTCAACAGGATGCCCTGGAATTCGGAATGGTTGATGTCGATACCGTCATCGTTGATCGCAACGCGAATGCCCTTGCCGGTATACCCGCTTGCCCAGGCACCCGCGATATTGACGTCGAGGCCCGCGGAAGCGCCGCGATCGCCATTGTTCTTCAGGTACCACTGCGACTTGAACAGCGGATCAGAAATGCTGTTGACGTTGACGCCGGTCAGGGCTTCCTGCGTGAAGGATTGGCCAAGCAATGTCGGGACAGGCGCTGCCGGTGCTGGGAGAGAAGCCACCGCAGTATCTGCACCAGCCTGCGTAGGCACGGTGCTGGCCTGATCTGTGATGCTTACCAGAAAGTTACGGCCAATCGCTATAGCCGCCGAGCCATTGTAGGCTTGGATTTCCGGGGTGGTATCGAGGGCCGCAGTGAATAGATTAGCAGCCTGGATCTTATTGTTGACCGTCGTCAGATCTACGTTACGAGCTCCATCCAGAATAGCGATCGCAATATTCTTGATGTTGAACGTTCCATTCGTCAGGCCATCAACAAAGAATTTCAAGCCATCCGCTTCGGCATCACGATTGAAAAGCGATCTATATATTGAATTGACGATCTGACTGTTTGTCTGACCTGCAAAACGTTGCTGATACTCTGGAGTAGAGGCAAGATCGCCAATGGCAGTCAGATCGACACCATTTTTTGTCACGCCGTTGAAGTAAGAAAGACCTGTTGGATCGGCCGGACGGCCGAACAGCGCAACATAAATCCCTTGAATGGTAGCCATGAAATCCCTCGGAAATAGCCCTTAATCTAGAGGGGTATTTCGAGGCATTTGTTTCGTCAACGAGAAAAACATCAACAGGTATTGAGAGACAATCAGATTTTGTTTCGGAACCTGACAGTCACAAGATGAATATCTGTCATTATTTGCTTTGGATGATCTGAGCTGCGCGAAAGCCACCCTTCCTCTGCGGGTTTGGGCGCTTTCGGTTCAGATAAATGCCGGTGCGATCTTCGGCATTCAAAACGGATGCATTGGTCACGAACAGGCGCACGGCAAGCTGATTCACGGAAAGCCCTTCGGCTTTTGCCTCACTCAAAACTTTATGCCAGTCGATACCCGTACCAGGAGCGTGGGTGGCCGGATAGACGCGCTGACGATTGAGTTTTAGGCCGGTGCGGTTTTCCATGCGCCGAACAGCGCTGGGGCTCACGCCAAGCCTCTTGCAGAATTCGCCGATCGTGAGCCCCTGCTCAACAGCCGTTGCCAGTGTCACAGTCCAATCTACAGAATGCTCGACCGCGTCCATATTAGTCTCTCAATAGGTGGGACTCCAGCAGTAGCAGCCGTTTCTCTAACTCCTTCAGGGAGGGCTTGGCTGCATCCTGTGGCTCTTGCGCTAATTCTGCTTCCGGACCGAAAAGCAGATTGTAGACCACGGTATCGTTATAGCGCAGCATGGTCTTGGTAAACTCGCGCGGGTTGATTCCTAAAGCTTGGGCATAGGCCTCATAGCGCTCTGCTGGCACGCGACCGCGCCCCGCCTCTATCTGCGAGATGAAGGTGTAGTATTCAAAGCCGATTTTTGCCGACAAATCCCGCTGACTCAAGCCGGCCGACTCGCGTCGCTCCTTTAGCCATTGGCCTGCTTCGCGCCGCAGGGCAACTGTGCCGTCCCGGCTCAAAACCTGCTGAACTTGCGAACTCATCGGCGCTGTACCCTTGCGAATAAAGAGAAGCAGCATAAAAATGTATAGTTAACACTTAACAGTGTGAATGCTAAACATTTCCTAAACGGGATAATTTCGCCGAACCACATCTTCGCCAAATAGAATAAAAGATCCTTGATAAAAACTCTTATAGGTTGAAAAATAGTTCGCAAAAAGGGCAATTTGCCGGTAAAATATCCTAAAGTTGCAAATTTGAATGCAAAGAGACAGTAATCACTATAGCATCTTATTGACCAACGATTGTGCTAAATATAGCAAGCACTACCGACCACCAAATCGGTCGTTCCGATCTCGAGAGGAATTCTACAATGGCAACTATTCAGGGCGTATATCTCGCGCTGTTCGGCCGTCCGGCTGACCCGACGGGTCTCTCCTACTTCAACTCCGTCACCAACAATGGCGCGAACCTGAACGCGATCGGTAACCTGGCTACGCAGCCTGAGTACCTGAACCGCTTCACTGGCCAGTCCAATGTTCAGATCATCAACTCGATCTACCAGTCGCTGTTCGGCCGCGATGCTGACGTAACGGGTCTGACGTTCTTCTCGAACGCTTTGGCCGCTGGTCGTCTGACGATCAACACGATTGCAATCAACATTCTGGACGGCGCAACGGGCTCTGACCTGACGACCGTCAACAACAAGATTGCTGCTGCAAACCTGTTCACGGCTTCTCTGGACACCGGTCCGGAAATCGTTGGTTACTCCGGTACGGCTGCTGGCGACGCTGGCCGCGCCTTTATCGCTGGCGTGACGACCACTGTTCCGACGCAGGCTGCTGTCGATCTGGCCATTGCCAACATCGTCAACAACCCGGCTCCGTCGACCACGACGGCCCTGACGACCGGCGTAGACAACTTCCCGGGCACAGCTGGCAACGACCTGTTCACAGGCTTGAAGGCTGCTGCGAACGCGACCCTCACGTCTGCAGACACCATCAACGGTGGCGCTGGTACCGATACACTGAACATCACCGTCAGCGAAGCTGGTGACGTTCTGGCTGGCGCACAGGTCTCCAACATCGAAGTTGTTGGCATCCGTGCAATCGCTAACACGGCCAACGAACTCAGCGCGACAGGCCTGACGAACGTCGTCCTGACGGGCACCAACACAAGCACCACTGCCCTGACCAACCTTGCCAATGGTGCAACGGTGACCGTAGGCTCTGGTGCCAACCTGACTGGTGCAATCACTGCTGGTTACGTTGCTGCTGCGACGACTGCCAATATTGCTTATGCAGGCGGCACATCTGGCGACCTGACTGCAAACGGCGCTACTGCTTTCACAACTGCTAACATCACATCCACGGGTGCAGCGAACACTGCTGCCAACATCAATGTGGGTGCCGCAACCACCATCAACATCAATGCAACGACAAACTTCACTGCTACGTCGATTGCAACGACAGGCACGAACTCGACGCTGAAGGTTTCCGGCGCAGCTGAATCCGTCAACGTTGGTACTCTGGCTGCAGCTTTGCGCACGATTGATGCTTCTGGCCTCACCGCAGGTGGCCTGACGGCAACGCTTTCCAACGCTGCACAGGTTGTGACCGGTGGCGCTGGCAACGACGTCATCAGCACGGGTGGCCAGGGACTCCTGACCGGCTCCGTAAACGCTGGCGCTGGCACGGCTGACCGTCTCGTTCTGACGGCAACCGCTGACCTCGACACCGCTGCAAAGGGCGCAAAGTACACCAACTTTGAAGTCCTTCAGGTGGAAGACGGCATTACTGGTAACGTGGATAACATTGCTGGCATCACCGCAATCCGCATCAACGACGCAGGAGCTGCCACAACTATCAACAACCTGAACGCAACACAGGCTGGCGCGATCACGGTTCTTGCTGGTAACGCAACCGGTGCGATTACCATCGGCGTCAAGGGTGCAGATACGGTTGGCCAGATCGACACTGTAAAGATCGACGCTAACGACGGTGCAACAACTGTCGGCACAATCGCCCTTGGTCAGCTGAAGGCTGTTGGTGTTGAAAATCTTGAACTCACCGCTACTGACAACATCACCGTAGCATCCCTGGTTGACTCGGCTTCCGTTTCTAGCGTTGTGCTGAAGGGCGCGGGCACCATCAACATCACAACTGGTGCATTGGCCACCGTCAACACTCATATCGATGGCTCTGCTGCAACTGGCGTTCAGACGATCGATGCAAGTGGCTTTGCAACCAACGGCATCAAGATCACCACTGGCTCTGCAGCTGATACCATCACAGGTTCCGCACAGGCTGACAACATCACATCCGGCACAGGCAATGACACTCTGTTCGGTCGCGCCGGTGCAGACACGATCGTTGGTGGTGATGGCAATGATACGATTCAGGGTGATGGTGTAGGTGTTGCCGCCGTTACTACAGCCGTTGCCGAAGTTCAGACAGTCACCGTCGGGAACACAGCTGATGCTGGTGGCGACAATATTGTCACTTTCGCTGGTGTTGATGTCGGGATCGCAGACAACGCTACCGCTGCTCAAGTTGCTGCGGCTATTGCTGCAGCACAGGCTGCTATCAAGGCCGCGAATGCCAACATCTCTACGGTAACGGCGAATGGCGCGGATGTTGTTGTTACTTATACGAACACTTCAGGAGATGTCAGCAACTTCAGCGTGGCGGATAAGGGTGGGTCGTCCGGTCTCCTCTTCAGCGGTGTTTCTGAAACGACAAAGGGCGTCACTACAGCCGCCGCAACGATCAGTGCAGGTGGTGATGCTGCGGGTGTTGACATCCTGACCGGTGGTGCCGGTAATGATGCGTTCCGTTTTGTCGCTGGCACATCGCACGACACGGTGACGGACATCATCACTGACCTGAACCTCGGCACAAATGATGCGGCTGGTCAGGTTGATACGCTTGTCTTCCAGAACCTGAACGGAACAGCTTCTGTTATTACGCTCGCTTCCGGTGATCAGAGCAATGTGACGGCTGCTGGAAGCCTGACACTTGCTGCTGGCTTGGTCGCAAACGCTGCACAGGCAGATGGTGCGACTGTTCAGTTCACCTACGGTGCGAACACCTATGTGTTCCACAATGTAGATGGCAACGGAACGTTTAACGCTGCTGCCGATATTCTTGTTCGGGTGACCGGCGTAACTGGCACTCTGGACGCATCGGACATCGTGCTGGTCTAACAGCCGAATGGCCCTGGATTCAGGGCACTTTGGGCGGCGTGAGGCAGGTTTGCTTTTCGCCGCCTCTATAGGAATGCACCCGCCTTTTAACGGTTGCCTGAACCTCGGATTCCTGTCCTTATTTCAATGGGCAGGGATCTTTTGCATCAACAGTCGAATGACTGTACGGCAAGGCCGCGCTGCAGATCCCGACGCGTGAATTTACGCTCAAGATGCTCTCCTATAACGAACCTACAATCTACCGCCTGCTCCAGATCGATGATGTGGCAAGCGATGGCAGGGGCGAAGTGAGTGCCGAGGAATTGGAGCGCCGCCTTGCCCGGCTTGAGCAGGTTCTTCTGCGCCGTAATGGCTAAGACAGAGGAATAAGTCAGGTTCCGGAAGTGCCGGAACCTGACTGCTTGGTTACACCACCTTCACCTCACCGCTCACCTCTGCCTTCCGGGCTTTGCGCTTCGTGCGCCAGTCGCCGAGGAAGAGCAGAATGGGCGCGGCAATGAAGACCGAGGAGGAGGCCGCCACGAAGATGCCGAAGACCATCGGGATGGCGAAGCTTTCGACAGCACTACCGCCCCAGATCGCCATGGGGATCATGGCCAGGAACGCCGTCGCCGATGTGTAGAGGCTTCGAGCCAGGGTCTCGTTGATCGAGAGGTTGATCAGGTCGCGGAACGGCATTGATTTGTAGAGCCGCATGTTCTCGCGCATGCGGTCATAGACCACCACCTTGTCATTGACCGAATAGCCAACCAGCGTCAGCAGGGCGGCAATCGCCGTCAGGTTGAAATCCAGCCCTGTCAGTGAGAAGAAGCCGACAGTTTTTGTCACATCCAGAACAAGGGTCGCGATGGCGCCGACGGCAAAGGGCCATTCGAACCGCACCCATATGTAGACCAGCATGGCAAGGCTGGCGAGGATGACCGAGAGGATGCCGGCGGTTGCCAGTTCATCGCTGACCTTGGGACCAACGACTTCAGTTCGTTCGATCGAAGCGCTCGGGTCGATAACGCGGATCTCGCTGCGTACCTTTTCCACGGCTTCCGTCTGCTTTGTCTCAGGCCCTGCCTGCCGCTCGAGACGGATCAGAAGCCGGTCATTGCTGCCGAACTCCTGCAGTGCCACTTCGCCGAGGCCGAGATTGCCAAGTCCGCTGCGGAAGGCGGCGAGGTCGGTGGGGCCGGAGGTCTTCACCTCGACCTGAATGCCGCCCTTGAAGTCGACGCCGAAGTTCAGCCCATGCGTGAAGAGCAGCACGATGGAGCCGATCGACAGGAAGGCCGAAATGCCAAGACCGGCAAGCCGTGCCTTCATGAAGTCGATCGTCGTGCCATCCTTGATCAGGCGGATCGGCAGCAGCGGCTTGATATCGATCGTCTTCAGGCGCCGGCGGGCAGCGATTGCCACCATGGCAACGCGCACCACCGAGACGGCGGTAAACATCGAGATGGCGATCCCGAGCCCCATGGTCACCGCAAAGCCGCGCACCGGGCCGGAACCGAACCAGAAGAGCAGGGCCGTGGCGATGAGCGCCGTGACGTTACTGTCGATGATCGTGGCATAGGCCTTGTTGAAGCCGAGATCGATGGCTGCAAAAGCGCTTCGCCCTTTTCGGCTCTCTTCGCGAATACGTTCGTTGATCAGAACATTGGCATCCACAGCAAGGCCGATGCCCAGCACGATACCGGCAATGCCGGGCAAAGTGAGGGTCGCCCCCAGCATCGTCAGACCGGCAAAGGTGAGGATGACGTTGAGCGCCAGCGCCAGAACTGCCAGCAGTCCCCAGCTGCCATAGAGCGCCAGAATGAACAGCATGACGAGCGCAAAGCCGCCGAGACCGGCAACAATGCCCATCTCGATGGCGTCGCTTCCGAGATCTGCCCCAACGGTGCGTTCTTCGATGACGTCCAGCTTCGCAGGCAAGGCGCCGGCGCGCAAAAGGGCCGCCAGCGTATTGGCGTCCTGGACATTGAAGGAACCTGAGATCTGCCCGGAACCGCCGGTGATCGGTTCACGAATGACCGGTGCGGACAGAACCTTGCCGTCGAGCACGATGGCAAAAGGCAGGCCGACATTCTGGCGGGTGACTTCCGCAAAGCGTGTAGCACCTGCCTGGTCGAACCGGAAGGAGACCACGGGTTCGCTGGTATTCGGGTCGAACCCGACGCGGGCATCGGTCAGGCGATCACCGGAAATCAGAACACGATTTTGAACGGGGTAGGGACGGTCTTCCGCATCCTTCATCATCGTGATGCCAGGTTCACCCTCGCGGCCCAGGAGATGGAAGCTCATCTTGGCCGTGGAGCCAAGCAGCGCCCGTACATTGGAAGGGTCCTGCTCGCCCGGCAGCTGGACGAGAACACGGTCGCCGCCAACCCGTTGGATGGTTGGTTCGGCAACACCCACCTGATCCACGCGCTGGCGAATGATTTCAAGGCTCTGGGTGACGGCCTGCGTCATGCGATGGGTGAGACCGGCCTCGGATGGCAGCACGCGCAAGGTGTCCGCGCCTGTCGCCTCGATGGTCAGATCGCTGGCGGTCAATGCTGCGGCCTGGACCTGATTGGCGATGCCATTCAGCTCGCTGATCGCCTGCTGCACCTTGGCAGGATCCCTGAGACGAACCTCGATGGCGCTTTGTGTCCGCCGAAGAGAGGCAATGGTGATCTGGCTCTTTTCGAGGGTGGACCGTACATCCTGCTGAAGGTTTTGCAGCCATTCCGTGACCAGTGAATCCCGATCCACTTCAAGGACCAGATGGGAGCCGCCGCGCAGATCGAGCCCCAGCGATACACGCTGGTGAGGAAGCGCGGATGGTAACTGTGCGAGCATCCTGTCGCTCAGCACGTTGGGCAATGCAACCAGCATGCCCGTGATGATGACGACCACATAGATCGCCACCTTCCAGAGGGAGTTCTTCATTATTTTATCCTGAAACACCGGACCGCGCACTGCATGCCATGCGGCGTCGGTCAGTCATCTGTCCTGACGGGCCGGGCCCGTTGCAAACATCAGAGGGTCAGGAAAGGCGGCGCGCGGGCAAGAAAGCCGGTTTCAACTCTGCTTGGAGGCCGAGGAGGAGGGGCATTGACGGTCAGAATGAAACCATCGACCGGATGCAGAACCGAGATGGCCGTTGGCAGGAAGGGATCAGATTGCGTGCTGCGCCAGTTCTTCTGCCCACGCTTGTCAATCGGCTGGGCAAAACGTTGATCGTCATGCCGATCAACCAGCAGAAGGGAAACGGGCCGCTGCCTGAAGGCTTCGGGTTCTTCCGCCTGCCTTCCATGGGAGATGCCCGGTGTCCCGGTCAGTGCGAACCCGACAAGCAAAAGCGCCAGTTGGCAGAGATATGCCACCAGTCTTTCGGGTTTCTCCCGTCGGTTGCCGCCGCAGGTCAAGATCGTTTTAAGTCCTCTTTTTTGCCCGTGCCGTCACTGCTGAGCATATTTCATATCCTGAAACAATCCTTCAGACGATTATGCGACAGATAGGTGGGATAGCCGATGATGAAAGGTCGAGCTTGAGCAATGGACGCGCAGCTTCTACATCGTCCTGATGTTTATTCTCACTTCCCCGTCACGTTTCGAGCAGGATATCAAGAAAAGCCGATTTCTGGCACTGGCCGCTCCGGTATCAGATGAGGCGGAGGCGAAGGCTTTTATTGCAGAGAATTCTGATCGCAACGCCAATCATAATTGCTGGGCCTGGCGGATCGGACAGAACTATCGGTTCAATGATGACGGCGAACCGAGTGGAACAGCCGGAAAGCCTATTCTTCAGGCCATAAATGGTCAGCAATTGACGAACATCGTAGTTCTGGTCACCCGATGGTTTGGCGGCATTCTTCTGGGAAGTGGAGGGCTGGTGCGCGCTTACGGAGGAACTGCTGCCCTGTGCCTGAACGGTGCAACGAAAGAGCGAGTGATTCCATCGATCACAGTCGTCGTCGATCTGAATTTCTCCGATCACGCTTCCATCAAGGCAAGGCTTCCCAGTTTGGGATCGGTTGCCATCATCCAGGAAACCTTCACTGGCGACGGCGCCTCATTGTATCTGCAGATTCCAGAAGAGAATGCCGACGCAATCGTTGCAGCGATCCGGAACCTGACCAGCGGGAGAGCATCCCTGAAGCAACAATGACATTCAGGGAGAGGAAAAATCCCGTATCACTGATGCTTCATCTATTGTTCAAACAAAAGCTGATGTTTATGAAAATCGAATAGAAAATATGTATGTCCATCTTTACGCAAACTTAGCAAATCTCCCGGCGAAGCGCAAAGTATTTCAACATTTGCTCATATAGCTATAAATTTGAATTGAAACGATTTTTCCGATTATCAACAGCAGCGTGTAATAACCGCTCTTCTTTGCAGCCCATTAATCCAATGTTAAAAGCTTGGCCCTACGTTTAAGTGGAAAGACGAGCCATGTTAACCGCCCGCTCCTAAAGGGCTTCAGGTGGTAGCCGGTAGATGATTGACCGGTTTGGATTTCGTTGTTCAGGCTAGGGGTCAGAAGCCGCGGGGTTTCTGGATGCATGATGCCATTCCGATGCGACGGCTCGCTCGAGCCATGTTCCTTGCAGTGTTGTGTAGTGCCGACGGGCGGTTGAACTGCTTTTTGTAGTATCCAGCGTAAATCCGGGCATCCAGCAGCATTTAAATCATCGAATCTGGAGAGAAATCCGTGGCAATTGATTCCTTTATGTCCAAACTATCCGTAAGCCAGGTCAAGCTGCTGTCGACGGCGTCGGTAGCGGGCCTCAGCAGCACGGCCATCAATGCTCTGGCCAGCGACAGGATTGCGGCTCTGTCTTCCGGGCAGCTCGCTGTCGTAACCACCGATGCTATCGCAGGTCTGGATACCGCCAAGATTTCGGCATTCTCCAGCAGCGCGCTCGCCGGTTTGACTGCAGCCCAGCTCGGCGCCATCACCAACGGCATCACCAACTTCGAAGAGTCCCAGCTGAAGGCTCTGAAGACCGACATCATCGCAGGTCTCGTTGAAGCCGACCTGACGGCTCTTGCAACCGCCGACAAGCTTGATGCATTGACGACGACACAGATCGCCGTTCTGACCGGCGACAAGTTCTCGACCGATGCCATCATCGACCTGACCTCCGCTCAGGCTTCCAAGCTGACGGCAACGCAGGTCACGGCCTTGACGTCCGACGCGGCGGCTGCTCTGACCAGCGACCAACTCGACGTTCTGACCACGGCTGCTATCGCAGCTCTGGAAACGGCTGACGTTGCTGCCCTCTTCAACGGTGCTGGCTCTGCCAAGCTTGCTGCTCTTGATGCCAAGCAGATTGCAGCTCTCGGCTCCGACATCACCGAACTGGACAGCGTCGGCGGTGGTGCATTGTCTGCAACGCAGATCGGCGGCCTGACGACGGCACAGCTCGGTGCTCTGACGAGCGACGAAATGGCTGGCTGGACTGGAACGCAGATCAACGCAATCGGCTCCAAGCAGATCACGTCTCTGGCTGTTGGCGAACTGACCTCGGCGCAGCAGAACCTGCTGACCTCGACCCAGGTTTCCGGCCTGAGCTCCACGCAGATCGGCGCAGTCACCTCTGATGCATTCGGCGCATGGAGCACTGACAACCTGGCTGCCATCTCCAGCACGGCTATCGCCGGTCTGACGACGGATCAGGCTGCAACGCTTGCCTCTGCTGACGTCAACGCCCTGAACATCAAGGCCCTGACGGCAATGTCGACGGCGAACCTTGCCGCTCTGACCACCGATGCCATCGCAGGCCTCGGCTCTGCACAGATCAAGGCTCTGACGACAGCTCAGATCGTTGCCCTGACGACCGATCAGGTTACAGCGCTCGGCACGGATCAGATCGCGGCCCTGTCCTCTGCTCAGGTTGCAGCACTGGAAAGCGGCGATATCGCGCTCTTCTCGACGGCAGAAGTCGCGGTCATCTCGACAGCTGCGATCGGCGCGATCAGCTCCGACGACTACATGACCCTGACGAACGACCAGCTGGATGCAATCTCCTCGGATCAGGTTGCTGCCCTGAAGGACAACGTCAACTGGGTCATCGCTGCCTACAACGACAGCACCGTATCCTAATAGACACCCGGCACGGTTCAAACCGTGCCGGATTTCCCACCACGAAAAGGGCGGTGCATTGCATCGCCCTTTTTGCGTTATCTTCCGCACCAATTGCACCGCATCAGCCTCAGACAAGCTCATTGTCGCAGAAGAACAGAGAGCATGCGAGCAAAGCGACGTCCGGCCAGGGACTGCCGGAGCGTCCAGGGTGATGTGGGGAAGCTAATGAACATGACCGTGCCAGCGACGAGCGTCGATCCGGTAGCAGTGATACAGGCTGTTTTTCAGCGTGCGCGCCAGCAGCAATTGCCTCTCGCAGAACTGATCCAGACGGTGGAAAGGTTGTCCAGTCTTGGGGCTTCAGCGCCAGCGCTCGACCTGTACAAGACGTGGATCGCCTTCAACGACAAGAACCCCATGGTTCATGTCGCATCCTTCAACTATGCCGTCATGCTCAACCAGACCGGCGATGCTGCAGGTGCCATTCAGGCCCTGAAGGCAACGATCGCCTACAAATCGGACTTTGCTCCTGCGCATATCAATCTCGGACGCGTCTACGAAGACTGCCAGATGGTTGGCCGCGCGGTAGAGCAATGGCGCAATTTCGCCAATACTTCCAATGAGATCACGGCTGAACGCCTGAGCTTCCGCCTGATGGCGCTAAAGCACATGGGTCGTGTGCTTGAAACCGCAGGTCTTCTGGAAGAAGCGGAAGCAGTTCTCTGGCTCGCCATCGAGCTTGATCCCACCAAGCAGGATGCGTCGCAGCACTGGCTTGCCACGCGTCAGCATCAATGCAAATGGCCGATCTTTACAAGCTCCGAACATGTCACGCGTCAGCAGTTGACCGATGCGATGTCGCCGATGACCATCGCCTGCTTTGCCGATGATCCGCTGTTCCAGCTGGGCAAGGCCTATCGCTACAACAAGAAACTCGTCGGCAGGCCGGATACGAGCGGGTTGCAGCGCAAGCCGGTGCGCAACAAGTTGGCGTCCGGCCAGCGCATTCGTGTCGGCTATCTGTCTTCGGACCTGCGCGAACATGCGGTCGGCTTTGCGCTCTGCGAAGTCCTGGAGCTTCACGACAAGGAAAAGGTCGAGGTTTACGGCTATTATTGCGGCATTCCGCGCAGCAACGACAAGACGCATGATCGTATCCGCGCCGTTATGGATGGCTGGTGCGATATTAACGGCATGAGCGATATCGATGTCGCGAAGAAGATCATCGACGATGAAATCGATATTCTGATCGATGTGAACGGCTATACCAAACAGGCCCGTGCCGGCGTCTTTGCCTATCGGCCCGCGCCTGTCATCGTAAACTTCTGCGGCTATCCGGGAACGCTTGCCAGCCCGTTCCATCAATATCTCATCACCGACAACTACATCGTTCCGCCGGAGCGCGAGCTTTATTACAGCGAAAAGGTTCTGCGCATTCCTTGCGAGCAGCCGGTTGACCGCAAGCGCGAGATTGCGCCAAAGCCCACCCGCGCGGAATATGGATTGCCGGACGATGCCTTCATCTATGCCTGCTTCAACGGCATGCAAAAGATCACCGAAGCCTGCTTCCTGCGCTGGATGAAGATCTTGGCGGCCACGCCGGGCAGCATACTCTGGCTGTTGGGCGACAAGGACCCCATCCATCAGAGACTGCGCAAGATTGCTTCCGAAAATGGTGTTGATCCGGATCGCATCTACTTCGCGACCAAGGTTCCAAACCCCAAGCATCTGGCCCGCATTGCGCTTGCCGACCTGTTCCTGGATACCTTCCCCTATGGCGCCCATTCAACGGCGGCAGATGCCATTACCATGGGGCTTCCGGTCCTGACGGTTCCGGGCATGGGCTTCCCGTCGCGCTTCTGCGCCAGCATTGTTTCGGCCGCCGGTATTCCGGAAATGATTTGTGGTTCGGCGGAAGAATATGTTGCCAAGGCAATTTCCTTCGGTCGCAATCGCAAGGCGATCGACGCCGTCAAGGCAACGCTCGCCGCCAAGCGGGAAACCTGCACCTTGCGCGACATGCCAGGTCTTGCACGCCGTCTTGAGGAACTGTTCCAGGAAATGCAGGAAGCTGCCGAGCAGGGCAAGCTGCCGGTTCCCAACCTTCGCAACCTCGATGTCTATTATGAGATCGGTGCTGAACTGATCCACGAAGGGCAGGAGATGCAGGATGAGGCCGCCTATCGCCAGCACTACCGCGACAAGCTGGCTGCACGCGACGCGATCGAGCCCCTGTTGGCCGATCCGCGCCTTTGGCCGGAAGGGACCGCCTGATCGGAATTCCCAAGGGCAGGGCTGTCACAAGCCCTGCCAGCTACAGACAAGTTTTACGCTTTAACAAGACGGTATTATCAACGGACAGTGGAGACAGGGTCCGGTCACAGCTTCGGGATATCCGCTCTGGTTCCTGTTGTTTGTGGGCGTATGCTCCAGCTCCTTCTCGTCAGGCTGATCACGTGGGGACGGGATGAAGCTTTCAGTCATGATTCGTGGAAACAACTTCCTCGAAGCCGATCGTTTTGGTTTTCCGATGGATGGCCGGGACAATGTAAAATCGCTTCTGGAGAAGATCGTCCAACCGGTTCGCAGCCTCAACCCTGGCGCCCGCATCTTCCTCGTCACATATCCGAGCGCAGCGCTCGACGAGATCAAGGCCGCTCTCGAGCCTTGCGAGCTTGTTCTGCTGGATCCGAAGGGAAGCAGCCAGATTGAGACCTTCAAGCACGGTATCAAGCACATCTTCGAGCAGGATGATTGCGATGCGGTGTTGAGCGTCCGCTTCGATCTTGAATTCAAGAAAAGCTTCTATTCCTGGGATCTGCAGCTCAGCGATGATGCCATCTATTTCCCGTGGAAGGAATATCTGGCGGCCTGGCGCGATCATCGCCGCGTCGGCGATGCGGTGCATATCATTGGCCGCAAGGCGCTGCCCGATTTCTATTCCGGGCTGACGCTGTGCCAGGTTGCGGGCCGCAAGGACCTGCATCTGCTCTACTACATGACACGCACCCTGAACGGCAATTTGCGCTTCATCGAAGATGGCTATTGGGATTCCAACACGGTCTATCTCAACCCTGAATGTGACAATCCCCTCTATCGGATTTTCAACCGGCCGAAGCTGGATGGTTACGCACCCTATACAGGCCGGGTCGTGACCGAGATCCGGGGCGAATAGCCAACAGCGCCGACCTGGGAACGGCAGATCAAGGATGAGCAAGGGAAGTCGATGAAAATTCTGGCGCACCGGGGATGGTGGAAAGAGGATTCGGAAAAGAACAGCGAGATCGCGTTCCGCAGGGCGTTCGAAGCGGGGTTTGGCGTCGAAACCGATGTGCGCGACCAGAATGGTGTTCTGCGGATCGCCCACGATATTCCTGTCGGTGACGGGCTCATGGCGTTCGAAACGTTCCTGACGCTGCACAAGGCCTATCCGCAAGCCGGAACCATTGCCTTGAACATCAAGGCGGATGGCCTGCAACGCCCTGTCAGGACGTTGCTTGATGAGGCAGGCATTCAGGATCTCTTTTGTTTCGACATGGCCGTGCCGGACGCGCTCGGCTATTTTCGCGAAGGCTTCGTGACCTACACCCGTCATTCCGAAATCGAGCCCGTTCCTCCTTTCTACGACAAGGCACATGGCGTCTGGATCGACTGCTTCTACTCGGACTGGATTCAGCCGGAAGATGTGCATCGCCATCTGGAGGCAGGCAAGGCCGTCGCGCTCGTCTCGCCGGAGCTGCACAAGCGCGATCACAAGGCTGCCTGGAAGGCCTGGGCGGATATTCGAAGCGAAAACGTATTCCTGTGCACCGATCTGCCGGATGCGGCAGCGGAATTCTGGGCATAGGCTAGAGCATGTCGCGCAAAAGTGTACCGCGGTTTTGCGATAACGACATGCGGGAAAACAAGGAGTTAAAGCGACAGGAGCGAATCCGAACGATCGCGACGCGCTTTAAGACAAGGCGAGGGTGGAGTAAGGTCATGGGGAAGGCACGATGATCAAGGCGGTGCTGTTCGATATGGATGGCGTTCTCATCGATGCCAAGGAGTGGCATTACGAGACGCTGAACGATGCGCTGGCGCTTTTCGGCCTCAATATCAGCCGCGCAGAACATCTTGCGGTCTATGACGGGTTGCCCACGCGCAAGAAGCTGGAAATGCTCAGCAAGTCGCAAGGGTTGCCGACAAGGCTGCACGAATTCGTCAACGCCCTGAAGCAGAGCATGACCTATCAGGCCGTGATCAGCAAATGCCGCCCTGTCTTTCATCACCAATATGCGCTGGCCCGGCTGAAGCGGGAAGGGCGCAGCATCGCCGTCTGCTCGAACTCGGTGCGCTCTACCGTCGAAGCCATGATGCGCCAGTCCGATCTGCTGCAATATCTGGATTTCTTCCTGTCCAATCAGGACGTTGCCAAGGCAAAGCCCGACCCGGAAATCTATCTGACCGCCATTGAGCGCTTCGGCTTCCAGCCAGGTGAGTGCCTCATCATAGAGGACAACGAACACGGCATTCAGGCCGCACGGGCATCCGGTGCCCATGTGCTCGTGGTTGGCTCCACCAATGATGTGACCTATGACAGGATCCAGAACGAAATCCGCAAGATAGAGGCGTCTGCAGCATGAGGTACCTTATCCCGATCGCCTCGAAGGACGACCTTTTCCCGAAGGATGAATTCCACTTCCCCAAGCCTCTGATCGAGATCGACGGCATGCCGATGATCGCGCTGGTGGTCAACAATATCCGTCGCCGCGATCCTTCCGCCTCCTTCATCTTCGTCATCCTCAAGCAGGATGCGGTCGAATACAGCTTGGATTCGATCCTGATGCTGCTCGCAGGAGCGGATACGAGCGTCATACAGCTGGCGCATCCGACCATGGGAGCTGTCTGCTCCGCCTTGATGGCCGTCGATCATATCGTTGAAGGCGAGCCCCTGATCATCTGCAACGGTGACCAGATCATTGATGCCGATCTTGGTGCCATTGCCTGGGAATTCACGTCGTCCGGCGTCGAAGCCGGTGTCGTGACGTTCAAGTCAGTGCATCCGCGCTGGTCCTATATCCGCGAGGACGAAGCCGGCATGGTCATCGAGACGGCCGAGAAGCGTGTTCTCAGCCGCAAGGCCATTGCGGGCTATTACTATTTCAAGACTGGCTCCCTGTTTGTCGAGGCGACCAAGAGATACCTGCTGAAGGCGGATTCTCTGGGAGGCCGCTACTATCTCTCTCCGGTCCTCAATGAAGTCGTGCTCGAAGGCGGCAAGGTCAGCCAGTACGAGATCGAGAGCGAGGCCTATATCTCCTTCTATTCGCCGCAACGCATCGAGTTCTACCGCAACGAGATCAAGGGTAAGCGCGGCGTCATCCAGACGGCGGCTCCCGCCATTCAGGTGGTCATCCCCATGGCGGGTTTGGGAAGCCGTTTCGCCAAGGAAGGCTATGCCAAGCCAAAGCCCTTCATCGATGTGAAGGGCCAGACCATGATCGAACGGGTCATGGACAATCTGCGTATCGCCAATGGCCGCTTTGTCCTCATCGCGCGGCAGGAGCATCTCGATGCGGAGCCCGATGTGGTGCAGGAACTCGAGGGACGCGGCGATCTCGTCTTCTCGCCGATCAATTTCGTGACGGAAGGGGCCGCCTGCACGGTCCTGACATCGAGGCGCCATCTCAATCCCGATGCGCCGCTTTTGATCGCCAATTGCGACCAGATCGTCGATTTCGCCGTGGAAGACTTCATTCGCGACGCCATCACCCGCGATCTGGACGGCTCCATCCTGTGCTTCAAGGACAAGGATCGCGATCCGAAATGGTCCTTTGCCCGCATCAACCAGCAGGGACTTGTAGACGAAGTGAAGGAGAAGGTGGCGATCTCCGACAATGCGACTGTCGGGATCTACTATTTCAAGCGCGCCGGCGACTTCATCAACGCGGCAACCGATATGATTGCCCGCAATGAACGCACCAACAATGAGTTCTATGTCTGCCCGGTCTATAATGACCTGATCCGCGAAGGTGCCAGGATCGGGATCTACATGATCGCGCCTGAGGCCATGCATGGAATTGGCACGCCCGCCGATCTCAACACCTATCTGAAGCTGATCTGACCGCCATGAAATGTGTCGTGCCTCTAGCTGGTCCTGATTTGTGGACGGAGACTTTCGGTTTCCGCCCGCTTGTGCCGGTGGAGGGCAGGCCGCTCTTGCAGGTGGCGCTGGACCAGCGCGCCTGGAGAGGCAGGCTGGAGAGCCGCGACTACATCTTCGTTGTGAGGGAGGTCGAAGGGCTCGAGCAACTGGAGCAGGCCTTGAGAGCCCTGTGGCCGGAGTGCCGGATCGTTCGGCTCTCCCACCTGACCGGCGGCGCGCTTTACTCCGCGCTCGCTGCAATGTCGCTGGTGGCGCCGGACGAGCCGGTCATTGTCGATCTGGCCGATATCCTTTTCACCGAAGGCCCGGAAGACCCGGAACATCTGTTCAAAGCCCAGGACTGGGGAGCAATTGTTCCGGTCTTTCAGTCCACGGAGCCCTGCTACAGTTATCTCGAAATAGAGGATGGCAGAGTTCTGCGCGCGCGCGAGAAGCAGGTCATTTCCGACCATGCTTCGGCTGGTGTCTACATGTTTGCCAGTCCGCAGCTTTACCTGACGGCTGCCGTTCATAGCCTGCAGCAGAGAGACGAGCTGAGCTATCGCAATCTGTTGTTCATCTGCCCTATGGTGAACGGCGTCATTGCCGCCGGACGGGAAGTTCTGGCGCCTGCGATTGAGGCGGTGCAGCCCGTCGGCAAGCTTTTTCATATCTAAAGATCAGTCGAGCCAGCATGGTCGACCCATGTCTTCAGCAGGCACGATCGGTTCCTGACCGTATTCCCTTACACCTGTGCGTAGGCGGCGAGGACAGCATCCAGCTGGCTGCTGCTGAGCGCGCGGACTTGTGCCGATGTCAGCACATCCAGCTGATCATCGCTCAATCCCATGATCTGGTCGGTCTTCAGGCTGGTGATCGAGCGCGTCGAGATGGCCGCGATGTCGCCGGTGCTGAAAGACTGGAGATCTTCCAGAAGCATGGCGGCAATCTGGGCGCCGGTCAGGACGCTGACCTGGGCAGAATCGAGCGTTTCAATCTGGTCAGAGGACAGTGCAACGATCTGAGCGGTCGTGAGACCGAAGACCTGTGCGGTTGTGAGCGCCTGGATCTGGGTGGTGGTCAGCTGTTCGATGGCAGCGGTCGACAGACTGCGGATCGTCCGGCTTGAAATGGCGGCGATCTGCGATGACGTGAAGGAGCTCAGCGCATCACCGGCAAGACCGGACAGCGAGTCAGGCTTCAGCGCCGCGATCTGGCCTGTCGTCATGGCGCCCAGTTGCTGGCTCGTCAGGCCGGCAACCTGCGCGCTGGACAGGAGATTGATGAACTGCGAGGAGAGGACGGCGATCTGCGTGGTCGAAAGGGCTGCCAGATTGAGACCGGGTGCCTGCCGCAACGATAGTGAGGCAATCTGGTTTGTCGTCAGATTGGCAACCTGCTCGGAAGAAAGCGATGCGATCGCGCCACTTTGCAAGGTCTTGAACAGAGGTGTCGAGATGGCCGCGATCTGGTCCGTCGACAAGAGTGAAAGATCAAGTGTCCCGATCTGACGCGAGTTCATGACAGCGATCTGATCAGTGGTAATCGCCGCCAGCTGGGTTGAGGAAAGGCTGCCGATCTGCTGGGATGTCAGGTTGGCAAACTGCCGTGTCGAAAGACCCTGGACCTGGTCATCGGACAATGCCGACATCACGCTGGTCGAAAGCCCGCGCACGGAGGAGGAGACAATCGCTGCCATTTCATCGGTCGTGAAAGTGGCTATGTCCTCGCTTTCGAAACCGGACAGCGCAGTCGAGCGCATGATGGCGATCTGGTCGCTTGTAAAGGCTTCAGCCTGCACAGAAGAGAGGTTGGCAATCTGTGCACTCGTCAGGAGACTGATGAGACTATCGGACAGGACGCCGATCTGATCCGGCGATAGCGCTGTTATGTTCAGTCCGGCTGCCTGACGGCTCTTGAAGGCGGCAATCTGGCCAGTGGTCAGGGCCGCGATCTGATCGGTCGAGAAATCCGCAACGAAGGTGCTGCTCAAACCACTCAGCGTGTTCGTGGACAGAACGCTGATCTGGCCCGTCGTCAGCGCATCGGCATTCAGTTCCATCAGCTGACGGGCAGTCATTGCAGCAATCTGGTCATTACTGAAGAGACCGATCTGGCTGTCGGAAAAGGCGCGGAGCTGCTGGGATGTCATCCCGGCAATCTGGCCGCTGGACAGGGTCTGGATCTGGCTGCTGTTCAAGGTCGCGATTGCCGCGGTCGAAAGGCCGCGAATATCATTAGCCTTGATGGCCGCCACTTCGTCATTGGTCAGGGAGGCTATATCTGCAGTCTGCAGACCCGACAGGCCGCTCGTGCGCATGGCTGCAATCTGCGTACTTGTCAGCGCCTGGGCCTGATCGTCTGAAAGGCCTGCAATCTGGCTGCTGCTGAGAACGCTGACGAAGCTCGTGGAAAGTGCCGCGATCTGTTCGGTCGAGAGGGCCGACAGGTCGACCCAGGCCACCTGACGCGAGGTCAGTGCGGAAATCTGCGTCGTGGTCAGGCTCGATGCGTTGGAATCGATCAGGGCAGACAGCGTGCCGCTGGCGAGGCTGCCAATCTGGCTGGTTGTAAGCGCAGTAATCTGCGCATTTGAGAGGGCCGCGAGGTGGCCGGTATTCAGGCCCTTGATACCGCTTCCGGAAATTGCTGCGATTTCATCCGTCGTGAACGTGGCAAGGGCGCTGGGCGAAAAGGCCGCAATATCGCTCGAAGCCATCGCCTTGATCTGGTCGACGGTAAAGGCCGACACCTGCGCATCCGAGAAGCTGCTGAGCTGGCTCGTATAGAAAGCCGTGACCTGCGAAGCAGAAAACCCTTCGATCTGCTGGGAAGAGAGAACCGCCAGCTGACTGGCGTTGAGACCCACCAGAGAGCTGGCCGTGACCGCAGCGATCTGCGTGGCGCTGAGCACGGCGACATTGCTCGCCCCCAACGCCTGGAGCTGATTTGACCTTAAAACCTTGATCTGGTCTGTCCGAAGGGAGGCGACGTCGGCCGTCGTCCAGGCACTGATCGCAGCCGTATCCAGCCTCCGGATCTCGGCGGGCGTCAAACTGGAAACTGGGTCGCTCATCAGCACTTTCCCTACAGATTAAATAATGTCTGCCAAAGCCAAAAGCCGCAAAGCTGTATCGGGGACGGAGCAATTTCTAGACCGCGAAGCTTTTGCAAGGCCTGCGGCAAGACGGCAGACAGCATATTTAAGGCGTGAGATCATGGCTCGTATGAGCCTCGCGCAAGAGATGTACATCATGCAGCGGAAACGATCCGCTTCTTGCGCCGTAGGTATTGGAAATTTCTAAAATGCCAGCGAGGCACTTTAGTCATCCGGTTAAAGGTAACGAAAGCAGGTTTAATTTTTGATTAATTTCCTGGCTCGTTGATACCATAAGTATGTGACGAGGCAATATTTTCTGGAAAAATCACGTTATGCGCGTGAGTTGCGCACGTTGTCGGCTTTGAAAAATGGGCTCCCATTCTTCCTCGTGACTGCCCGCATGATTTGCCATTCCGGGTTTGGTCAGGCAGCCTGACGGTTTCACATAGCTGTCGATCCTGCGCACTGGTCGTTCATGCCAGGTAATGTTGAAAGCCCAGTATTTCGGGAAGAAATAAAGTGAGGAATAGGGCAGGTGGTCGTGAATCCACCAGGCCAGCTTCTGCCAGTCGCCTTCCGCGTTGAAGCGGTCCCAGAAGGATGGCACCACAATGCAGGCCGTGGCCCCCATGCAGCCTTCTGCATCGAGTCTGTCCCAGATATGGCCTGCATAATTGGCTTCGTTGACGGCACAATTGTAGCCGCTCTTCCCGGCCCGCTGCATGTCATTGCCAAAGCCGTTCACCTCCGCCGAGCGATAGGCCGAACGAACGGCGATACGGCCAAACCTGTCCTGCAAGGGTTCGAGCAGGTCTTCGCAAAGTCTCGTGCCGGCGGCAATCGCCAGATCCGGATTGTCCGGCACGTTGTTGAAGCCGTGAATCGAGGCGATATCCGAGAACAGGAAGTCCCGCATGAAAAAGGTTTTCGAAAGCCGGACACGTCCGAATTCGGTGAGGCTGGCCACACTGGCGGGCTTCTTCATCAGACGTATCCATTCCGAAATCTGTCACGCCTCCAAGGCTGGGGCGTGGGAGATACTGGATCGAAGAGCTATTCCGATGCCACCCGAAACCTGCGAGGTTTCGCGGTGGCATCCGGATTATCAGCTGTTGGCTGCGTAAGCCGCAGCGATCATAGCCACCTGTTCCGGGCTCATCATCTTGATCTGGTCTGCAGTAAAGGCGCTCAACTGAGCCTGGCTGAGTTGAGAGATGCCGTTCGAGCTCAGACCGGCCACGCCCCGGCTGCTCAGGCTCGCAATGTCCTGTGTCGAGAAAGTTGCAAGGGAAGCGCCCAGAGAGGCAATCTGAGCCGAGGACAGGATGGTGACCTGAGCCGGTGTCAGCGCTTCCACCTGTGCCGATGTCAGGCTGGAAAGAACCTCCGTGCTCAGACCTGCAATGGCCGTCGGATCCAGTGCCGCAATCTTGGCGGTCGTCATCGTTGCCAATTTGTCGGAACCAAGCGCTGCGATCTGAATTGCATTCAGGGCGGCCACCTGACCTGTTCCCAAAGCCGCAATCTGTCCGCTCGAGGCTGCACGGATCTGCGCAAAGCTCATCTTGCCGACCTGTGTCGGGACAAGGGCTGCAAACTGTTCATGATCCAGCGCGGCAACCTGTGCCGTCGTCATGCCGGCGATGGTTTCCGGACGGATCGCCGCGATGTCATTGGTCGAGAAGGTGCCGATGGCGCCAAGGCTCAGCACCCCGATCTGGGCTGATGTCAAAGCACCGATCTGCGCTGTCGAGAACGCATCCAGCTGGATGGTCGAAAGTGCGGCGATCTGGCCTGTCGTCAGGCCGGTAATCGCGCCGGATGCCAGCGACATGACCTGCTGCGTCGTCAGTGCAGCGATGTTGGCCGAGCCGAGCATGCCGATTTGCAAGGCGGAAAGAGCGCCGATCTGCGTGGTCGAAAGAGAGGCAACCTGCGTCGTTGTCAGGGCCGTGATCTGGCTTGGCCGCAGGGCTGCCAGTTGCGCGGTCGAGAGCGTTACGATCTGCTCTCCCGTCATCGATGCAAGCCCGGTTGCGGAAAGCCCCGCCAGCGCAGACACGTTCAGGGCAGCGATATCCGCTGTCGAAAGCGTTCCGATTGCATCAGCGCCGAAAGCCGCAAGCTGTGTGGATGTGAGAGCGCCGATCTGGGCCGTGGACAGGCTGTCGAACTGGGCAATGCCCATGGCACCGATCTGATCGCTGGTCAGTCCGGCGATCGCTGCAGCGGGAATGGCCTCGATCTGGCTGCCCAGAAGTCCCGCAATCGCTGCGGGCGACATGGCCCCGACCTGCGCACTGCTGAGTGCCGCAATCTGGTTCGTCGTCAGGGCGCCGATCTGTGCAGCGGGCAGAGCAGTCAGCTGGGCCGTGGTCAGCTTCGCGATCTGGGCCGTCGTCAGGGAGGCCAGCTTGGTCTGGCCAAGGGAGGCAAGACTGGACGGAGAAAGGCCTGCCAGGGCATCCGGAGTCAGCTGCGCCAATGCATCCGTAGAGAAAAGCTGCAGATTTGCGTCATCCAGGGTGGCAAGTTGCGCGGATGTCAAGGCGCCAAGCTGGGATGACGTCAGCGCACTGATCTGTGTTCCGGACAGTGCATCTATCTGCGTTGTCGTCAGGCCGCTGATGGCCTTGGCCGTCAGCGCCTGCATCTGCTCTTCGGATAGCGAGGCCGTTGCGTCCCCGCTGAGGGCGCCGATCTGAGTGTTGTCGAGCGCGGCCAGCTGGGCGGTGGAAAGCGAATCGATCTGCGTCGCCGTCAGGGCGTTGATCTGACTCGTATTCAGTCCGGCCACCTGTGCCGTCGTCAGGGCCTTCAGATAGGGATCCGTCAGGGACGAGACGACGCCGCTTTCCAGCCCGGCAAGCGCTGCGGGTGTCAGTGCGGAGACCATGTTGGTCGAGATGTCACTCCAGATCGCATCCGGCAGGGCCGTGACCTGTGCGGCAGTCAGCGCTGCAAACTGCGTTCTGGTCAGGCTCTTGATCTGGTCGCTGGAGAGAGCCGTTACCTGATCCGTGGTCAATGCGGCAACCGATGTGGCAGGCAGCGCATTGATCTGGTCGATCGTCAGGGCGGCGATGCCGCTGGACGACAAGGATGCGACCTGCGCAGTCGTCAATCCCTGGACCTGCGCTACGGACAGCACTTCGATCTGGGCAGGCGTCAGAACGGAAACCTGGCTTGTCGTCAGGGCGGCGATCTGTGCCGAAGAGAGAGCCCGGATGTTTTCAAGCGGCAATGCCGCCGTCAGGGCTGTGGAGAGACTTGCCAGTGCGGCAGGTGATATGGCCGCGATTTCCGTACTGGTGAACGTGGCAAGCTGGGTGCTGGTCATGGCGCCGAGCTGGGCCGATTGCAGTCGGGCAATCTGGGTGCTGGAGAGAGCCTCGGCCTGCTCTTCCGTCATGAGCGAAATTTGCGCAGACGAAAGACCTGTTACAGCGGCAGCCGACAGTGCTGCGATCTGCTGGCCGGACAGGGCGGAGAAGCTGCCCGTGCTCAGGCTTGTCATCTGTGCGGCATTCAGGGCTGCAACCTGCGCCGTTGACAGAACGCCGATCTGGGCAGAGGTCAGCACGGCCGTCTGTGTTGTCTTCAGCGCGGCAAGCGCTGCGGTGGGCAGGGCTTCGACCTGGTCAAGCTGCAATCCGCCGATGACGGAGGCGTCCAGACCGGCCAGAGCTGCCGGTTTCAGCGCTGCAATCTGGGCCGGCTGCAAACTGGCTATCTTGCCGGACCCCAGCTGCGAGAGCTGGGCTGATGTCAGGCCGTTGACCTGCGATGTCGAAAGATTGCTCAACTGATCGGTGGAAAGGCCTGCGATCTGTGTCGAGGTCAGACCGGCGATGGCATTGGCGCTGAGCGCACCCAGTTGCTCGATCGTCATCCCGCTGACGAAGCTGGCCGGAAGAACCGCAATCTGGGCCGAGGTGAAGGCCTTGAGCTGTTGCGAGGACATAGCCTGAATCTGGCTGCTCTTGAGCGCGGCCATGTGCTCCGTGCGCAGGGCTATCACCTGGCTGCCTGTGAGGGCGGCAATCTGGTCTTCCTGAAGAGCTGCCAGTGCAGCGGTCGAAATGCCGCCAATGGCCGTGGGCTTGATGGCGGCGATGTCGCTGGAGGTGAAGCGTGCGATGCCGGCCGAGCTGAAGGCTGCGATCTGCCTGCTGCTCAGGCCATTGATCTGGAACGATGTCAGCGCATCGGCCTGATCTGTCGAGAGGACGCTGATCTGGTCCGTGGTCAGGCTGGTCACGGCCTTCTGGGTCAAGGCCGCAATGCCGTCACCCGAAAGCGCGGCCAGCACTTCCGTCTTCATGACGCTGACCTGGCCTGCGGTGATTGCCGCAATCTGGCTCGTATCCAGTCCCTTGATCTGTTGTGAATTGAATACGGAAAACTGCGAAGGCGAGAGGGCCGCAATCTGGCTTGGTAGCAAGCCTGCGATTTGATCGCCGGTGAGTTCCTCCAGATGGGCGGTCGTCAAAAGACCCATAGCCGAGCGATTGATGGCGCCGATTTCCTGAGAGGTGAACGTGGCAAGACCCGCCGGAGTGATTGCTCCAAGCTGTGTTGCGCGCAGGCTCGAAACCTGCGAGGCGCTCAGTGCTTCGATCTGATCGACCGACATCGCCTTGATCTGGTCGACACTCAAGCCGGTGATTGCCGTCTTGCTGATCGCGCCGATCTGGTCGGAGGTGAAATTCGAGATGAAGCTCGCCGGTATCGTTCCGATCTGGATGGCACTGAGTGCGGCAAACTGGCTCGAGGTCAGGGCCGCAGCCTGAGAGGTGGAGAAGGCCGCAATCTGGCGCGCTGTCATGCGCTGGACCTGCTTGACCGTCAATGCCTGCACCTGATCATCGCTCAGGGCGGCAATTGCCGTGCTTGGCAGACCACCGATCGACGCTACGCTCAAGGCGGCGATGCCTGCCGTCGTGATCGCGTTGATCTTGGCTGGATCCAGGGCCGCGATCTGGCGTGGGCCCAGAACCGACAGCTGTGATGTGGACAGCGCTCCGACCTGATCGGCGGATATGGCGCTCATTTGCGTTGTCGTCAGGGAGGCCAGGGCGCGCGTGCTGATGGCACTGATCTGGTCCGTGGTCATCTCCACCAGCGTGTCGGTGGACAGGCTGACCAGTTGGGACGGGGTCAGCATGCGGATCTGTCCCGTCGAGAAGGCTGCGACCTGCTCCGGTTCCAGTGCTGCCAGCTGGACCGGCTTCAAGGCTGCGATCTGCGATGTGGTGAGTGCTGCCAGCTGCGCGGTGCTCAGCGACGCAAAAGCCGCCGTTGTCATGCCGGAAATCGCGCCGGAGCTGATGGCTGCGATATCCGATGGCGGAAATGTTGCCAGTCCGTCCGATGTCAGTGCGGCCACCTGACGTGCATTCAGGCCAGCGATCTGGTCAGGCGTCAAAGCTTCTGCGTGGTCATCGCCAAGTCCGGCAAGCTGCGCCGATGTCAGTGCGGCGACCTGGGAGGCGGTCAGTTTCGAGAAGTTGTCCGTCGAGATGGCAGCCAGCTGGTCAACGGTCAGACCGACGACGGCCCGGGCCGAAATGGCTGTAAGCTGACCGGAGGAAAGATTGGCCAGGGCATCTTCCTGGAGCGCTGCAACCTGCGTCGCCGAAAGCTCGCGGATCTGCGTCGACTTCAGTTCAGCCACATCGCTGGATGTCCAGGATGCGATTGTGGAGGCTGAAAGGAGACGGATCTGGCTGGGCGTCAGTGAACCAATGGACGTCATAAGGGCGCTTTCCGGTCAATCAGGTTGATGCGGCTGAAAATTCAGGATTTGAAATAAGCCGAGGGACCACTCATCCGGATGCCCATGCAGACAGGCCAGCCTCCCGAGGAGGGAGCCGGGCAGGTGCATTTTAGGAAACGTTCATGTTCCCGCGTTTCTGGCATCCTGCGCTACAGGTAGAATACGACCCTTGAGCGAAGCTGGCTGCGTGCGTATCGAAATCGGATGGGCACGATTGCTTGTCAACGAAAGCGCTTCAACAGTGGAACAAGCGGCAGCCGGACATTCATGTTCATGCACATTAGTGCAGTTCCGGAAATCTTGCGTTGAATGAACATCTTGTCAGGCGAGGGCAGGCTCCAGCCCTGGCGATCTGCAATGATCGGTGCTGCACGATCCCGCACATCCGCCAACGGGCTGCGATCGGAGAAATCCACCGTGCCGTCCGCATTCCTGTGCACGTGATCCAGCACGAGACGAATCATCGCCTCCAGTTCCCTACCATGGCGCTGCATCTGGACCGGCGAGAGGTAATCCATCGCCAGCAACGCATCCCTGACCTCCGACGTGGCGTTATCAAGCCCGGCCTTCAGAAGCCGCCTGTAATGGCTGGCACTTTCGGGAGGAACGGGGCGGGTTGCGCCAAAATCCAGAAGCACGATGCGGCCTGTCTCCGGCTGCCAGCGAAAATTCGCGAAATTCGGATCGGTTTGCATCAGGCCGAATTCGAAGAGTTCACGCAAGGCCAGTTCCACAACGGCGCCCATAGCCTCATTGCGGGTGGCAGGCGGCGCCGTCTTGATCGTTTCTATGGGTGAACCCTTGATGTAATCCATGGGCAGGATCGTTGGATGGAGAAGTTCATCCACCGGTTCCGGCAGCACGAAGCGCGGGTCGTCGGCCAGTAACCTGCGATACTGACGCATCTGCTCCGCCTCGCGCAGGTAATCCGCCTCCTCGTGCAATTGACGCTTTGCTTCTGCCAGATGCGCCTTGATATCGAGGCCTGCAGGCAGGATGCCGGAGATCTTCAACAGCGTCGCGACATTATCGATATCAGCATCGATGCTGGCTGCGACGCCCGGATATTGAACCTTGACCGCAACCTCTCGCCCTGAAACCAGCACAGCCTTATGAACCTGACCTATGGAGGCTGCGGCAATGGGGATCATGTCGAAACGGGAGAAATGACGTTGCCAGTCCGGCCCCCAGGCGGCTGCCAAGGCCGACCGCAACTGGCTCCCCGGCATGAAATTCGCGGATTCCCGCAATTGTCCCAGAATGGCGGTGAGTTCCGGCGGCAGCACATCGCCCGGATCGAGCGAAAGCATCTGGCCGAGTTTCATCGCCGCACCGCGCAGTCGCGATAGCTGGTCGGTCACCCGGCGCGCATTGGACGGCGTGAGAAGCAGATCGCGTAAGTGCGGCCGCTCTCCCTGGGCCAGCCGGCTCAGGCCTTCCGACAGCGCGCCCGTGGCAATGCCGCCCGCCAGTTGACCGAAAGCCGCGAGCCGACCCAGACGGCTCTGCGGAACTGGTCGATAGCGATCTTTCATGAAGAACCCCACAAAGCTGCATGCCCATCTCGGTCTCGATACGATGGGAGGATCGGAGCAGATCAAACCCTGCTCCGATCATTGTGGAGACTTATCCCTTCCAAGATCCCGGCAAAGGGCAGGATGCAGGATTTACATCTTTGTCGCCGAATCCCAGTGTTCGTCGGCCTTTCCGTCTACGATGCGCCAGGTATCGTACCAGGTGGTCGTATAGGTCTTGGCGGGATCTTTCGGATCCTTCTCCGTGCGGACAAACCCAACCGTCACCAGATCGCTCTCTGCCGTCACGAAGACGACGGGAGCGGCAATTTTGGCCGGCAGGGGTGTCTTTTGCTTCTTCAACACCTGCGTAAAGAACGCGATGACAGGCGCTCTGCCGGAAGCGACATTCGGATTGTGCTGCAGATATCGCTCGCTCAGAAGTTCATCAGCCTTGTCCCAATGGTTGGCCTCCAGCAATTCGCGGATAATGCGGTAGACGACCTGCTTGTTGGCGTGGAGCTTGGGATCCGTGCTGGTAAACAACGCCTCTGCATCCGGCGCGGCAACCACCGCTTCCTGGGCTCGGGCAATACCCGACAAACCTAAAGGGGCATTCACGGCTAGAGCACAGATGAGAACAGCGAGAGTATGGGGGCGTGCGAGGGCAGACATGCGTTCATTCCTTATGGTAGATGACACTGGAACTGCATGGTAAGGAAGCACGCACAATGGCGTAAGGAGGCAGTATTGCCGCCCATGGTATGGAAAAGGGAACCGCCAACACCCCGTTTAAGCAGTTTGGGAACTTGGGCGATTGATCCGCGCTTCGGATCAATCGCCTTTCATGTCAGATTTGGCCTGGAAGCGGCAAAACGCGGATTTCAGGCTTCGACCGTTTCGCGAACATCATCCAGAAGAAAATGCACAATCACATAGCGGGTTGTGTAGCGCTGACCGCTGGCCGAGACGCTTTCCTCACTGCCGCCATCGGATGGATGCCAGCTCTTGTAATGCGGGTTTGTGGTGATCAGCGTGATCGCCTTGCCTGAGAAGCGTCCGCCGGGCCGATAGCGGGCTTCGGCAAGCGGCCAGATTTCCTCGAAATCCTGCTGGCTGATACGGACTTTCAAAGCCTTGCGCGTGATTGCCTTGCCGGGCGTTCCATCCTCGCGTGTTGCAGGCGTGATATGAAGGTCTACCTCTTCTGCATTTTCCAGCAGAAAGGCATATTCGTCTGGCCACATCCGTTTCACGTATTGCTCCTCCCAAAGCTTTCCGTTCACTGAGAGAGTGTAGCGCTTATGCTGGCAGAGGCAATGCGGATACCGGTGGTATTTATCCTTTGTTGGAAAAGGTCAAATCATTGCCGTCTAAATTTATGGTTGAACCGGAAAACTAAAAGTTGACGAATGGGATAAAGATCCCTATGTAGTGTTCATCGATATTTTCTTGCTGAGCTTTGGTTACCGCGCGATTTGCACCGCGCTCGCAACGAACCCTCCCTTTAAAACAATCGTTATCACCATCTGCAGCGTCTTTGCGCTGCGGTCGTTCCGTATTTGCTATGAGAGGGTTCATCATGACCACTGGCACAGTTAAATGGTTTAATTCCACCAAGGGCTTCGGCTTCATTCAGCCTGACAATGGCGGCGCTGACGCCTTCGTGCACATCTCTGCTGTCGAGCGCGCCGGAATGCGCGAAATCGTCGAAGGCCAGAAGATCAGCTACGAGCTTGAGCGCGACAACAAGTCGGGCAAAATGTCGGCCTGCAATCTCCAGGCTGCTTAAATCGGTATCTGCTTTCCTTTGACCACGGATGTACTGGCACTGTTGAAAGCAAAACCCTTGATGAAGGCCGGGCATTGCCTGGCCTTTTTCATGTCGCTCGCCCGCTTGAGAGATCGACGCAAAACACCGTGTGTCTCCCGGCATTCCCAACAACAGGACTAAAAGTTTGAAATACAACAAAGCGAATGATGTTTCCGATCGTCGTAGTGCTGCCAGCAACGCCAAGGCTGCACTTCTGCAAGGCTATCTTGCAGCAAAAGACGCCGCCGAACCAACCCGTACAGCAAAACAGGCCGAACGCCTGGCTCTTGCCGAGGCACGGGAAACGCGGCGCACAGAGCGTGAGCAGGTCAAGCGCGATGAACTTGCCCGGATTGCGGAAGAAGCGGCCGCACGCGAAGCCGTGATCGTAGCGGCAGCCAGGGCTGAGGTTGAAGCGCGGGAATTGGTTGAAAAGAACCGTGTCGCTCGCGTTCTCGAGGACGAAGCAGCTCGCAAGCTCGAGCGCGATCGGCGCTATGCCAATCGCAAGGCGCGGCAAGCCTGAACGGTCCAGGTAGGACCATCAGAGGTTCTAACCGATATGGCGATGGGCGACCGTAGCTGCTAAACGAGCGCCATTCGTTCATGAAAAGAGGGACCAGCGATGATCCAGCCCACCGCGTCGTTCAAGGATAATCTGCAACTGCTGCCATCGATTGAAGGCCTGGCGCGTATAGATCTTGTCGATCAGACTGGCGCTGTTGTCGCAACCATCGAAAATCAGCCAGGCAAGCAGGGTTCGCTGGCGGTCTATCAGTATCTGCAGCAGTCATTCGGAACGCTGGATAGCCAAGCCGCTGCCTACGCCCTCGACATTTTTGCCGAACATACTGCCGATGCCAGAAACCGCCCCGGTGCCCATCCCAATATTGACCGCCTGCTGGAAATCGTTGCCGGAGCAACTCCTTTGAGCATCAGGCTTGTGTCTCAAGAGCAATAAATATCCGGCTAAAATGGTTCGAGACCGGCCTCATCTCGCCCTCATCTACGAAAACTCCTTGGCAAGCAGTTGATCCCGCAATGTGCGGGATATTCTCGACAAGGTTCACTTCTGGTAGAAATAGTTTGGCTTCAGGATTGTTTTGTTGAAGCCTTTCTCGTGCCAGACCCAGGATAGATTTGCAGACAGGGGTGGAACGATCCATGGCCAGTGTCCGTGGACAGTGCGGTTCTGGATCTCTTCGCGCTGGCAAAACTTTTCGAAACTGGAAGCAAGCGTGTGGTGGTCCATTATGCGCACGCCCTTGCGATTGAAGGAATAGAGGACCGCCCGGTTCAGCTCCACCATAGCCTGGTCGCGCCACAGCGGATTGTTCCGGCTGGTATCAAGTCCCAGCGCTTCGGCAATCGGCACTAGCTGATTATAGCGTCTTGGATCGCCAAGATTGAAACTGCCGATTTCTGTGCCCTGGTAGATTCCGTTGGATGGTGCGGCACTATACTGCACGCCCCCCAGATCGAGCGCCATGCCAGACACTGCGGGAAGCGCGAACCACTTGAGGCCGAGTTTTTCGATGGCTTCACACTCTTCGTGGCATATTTCGACTTCCAGAACCTTCTCTGGCGGGATTTCAAAGATCTCCGGCTCTCTGTCACCTATCCTGATCAGCAGCGGCAGGATATCAAAGCGGGTACCACGCCCTCTCCAGCCGAGGGATTGAGCCAATTCGGTTATAGCAAGGTTCTTGGGGTCTCCTAAAACGGTTCCATCCGGTTGTTGGTAGCCGGCATACAGCAGAAGCTGGGAGTTCAGGATCCGAATTTGTGGTTCACCCGCGCGGAAGATGGTAATTGCGGCGCGCAGGTCGCCGCCGTTTGTGCCCCAGTCGATATGAGACAGGATGGCGTCAAAAATCTCCTGGGGAGTTTTTGCATCTCTGGCATCAAACACGGTCAGGGACCGCCAGAACATTCTGCCGACGCAACGAACACTGTTGCGCCAGGCAAGTCGCGCACCGAATGTCAATTCGTCCAGATTATGAGTCCAGGTTCCCCTTTCGCTGAACTCCTGTTGCATCTGCGCGAGCCTGGCCTCAAGGCCGCCTGCAATGCCATTTTCTTCAAACATTTGATGAAGAAAAGCTTCGCCCTCCCGCAAAGGGTCTTTTATCGGCTGAGTAAAGAAGCTGTCGGCCTTTACAGGTGCGCGATCCTTTACGCTTGAATGCCCAAATGGGCATTTATTTATCGATCTTCCTTTCTCTTCATCATGCAGAAATATATTCTCGGCCGTATTATGATTTAAATATCTCATATTAACCCCAGAATTTTAAAAATATTTATATATATATATATCTATTATTACTGCGATTAGCTGAACCGTATCGACTTTGCCAAAGGAGAAAAGTTGAAGAACTTATGCCCCGCTGGATTCACGTTGAAATTGATTTTTCTTTTCAGAGCATTCTCCGTTTGAGAAATCAGATCTCTGGAAATTTCCAGATCGATATCTGGGAGTGTTATCAATGATATAGACGCTTCTGAATCGCCAAGCGACACGTCGAAGTGCACAACCTTTCCAAGCGTCTGTTCTCCACTCCAGAGCAATGCATCAATTCTGTCAGTTTGAACGGGTGAAAGCCCCGCGATGCTCGCCCTTCCGTGAGAGCGGAAGATGATGTCCTGGCTGTGCGGATCCGGCCAGCACGAGAACAGATCGCCCGTGTCGAACCTGACCAAGGCCATTATTCCATCCCGTAGCCAGCTGACAGCCAGGCGACCGAAAAGCGTATTTTCCGGAAGTTGCCCGACAATGGTATCTTGCCACTCCGCCTCTATTGGAATGATCTCGAAGACAAAATCCTGGGTGTAACCGACATAGTCTCCATCTTCACGGCCGTACATGACGGAGGCAGCTTCGCTCGAACCATAGATCAGCGGGCGGGCTGCACCAGGAACGCCCATCAATGCGTCAAGGGCGTTCAGTAAAGGACGGGAAAGATGCTCGCCGGTCACCAACAGCTTTTCGAGCGATGGCGTGCTCAGCTTCATTCTGCGAAGTTCAAAGAGAAGCTTCAGAATAAGAGTTGGCGTCGACATGATGGCAGTGATGGCATAGTCATTGATCAGTCTGCCAATGCGCTCCCATCCACAGATTTCCGGAATCGGGAATGCCCGCATGTGCGCCACTCCCAGATCGAAGAGTGCACGTGCCGATCCCTCAATGAATGGACTCATCACAGACGGGTTCAACAACAGCACACGATCCTGACCCGCTATAACGTGGCGCCGATAGGCGAGGGATTGATTATATGTGTTCCAGGTGAGATCGGTTCTGCCACGCGGCGTCAGAAGAGGCCGGGAGCCACTGGTGCCCGAACTTTCTGCAAACAGTAATACGGAGCGGGCACTCTCCTGGTAGGCCTCTGTTCCGTGCCGACTGTAGAAATTCTTGTCCGTCAGGGGAAATGCATCCAGCATGCTTCTCAATCCCAGTTCCGGATCAGGTGGCTGAACGTCACGGAAAGCGGGTATCTCAAGCGCTCGAGATGCAAGGATCCTTGCCGCAGCGTCAGGATCAGCCGTTACAAATTTTTCATGCAGGGTTTGCCGATCCATATTTATCGTCATGCCGTCTCTCCCCCATCAATAGGAATGTGAGTTCCTGTGAGATACGACGCTTCCGATGATGCCAGAAATGCAACGAGAGCAGCGACTTCGGCTGGATCGGCATGCCTGCCCAGCGGTATCTTCTCATCAACTGCACGAAGCATGTCGGGTGTATATTCCGCCTTCTGCATGGGGGTCAGGACATAGCCAGGACATATCGCGTTGACGCGAACAAATGGGGCGAGTTCTAGCGCCATGGAGCGAGCCAGCATGATAACCCCCGCCTTCGAGACGTTGTAATCTGCATAATATCGATGGGCGTTCATTCCGTTGGTGGACCCCATGATGATGATCGATCCGGATCCTGCCGCATGCATCAGCCGCGCGGCGGGCATGACGGTGTGGAAGACGCCATGAAGATTCACATCGATGACCTGCTGCCAATCCTTCGGGGACATGTCGAGCAGGCTATGGCGAATGCTGATCCCGGCATTCGCAAACACAACGTCAATTCCACCGTGATCACGGGCAATCGTGTCGTAGACCGATACCATCGCGTCATGATCGGTCACGTCGCACACAATCGGGCGAAGTCGACTTTCAGAGAGATCCTGCCAGCTTTCCGATAGCGCCTGGGCATTGACATCAAGCGCGAATACGAGTGCCCCCTCGTCAAGAAATCTCTGTGCCGTAGCAGCGCCGATGCCACTGCCCGCACCTGTTATAAGAATTTTTTTCCCCGAAAGATCCGGATGTCGCGCTGTCATGTAAATACCCTAAAACTCGCGTTATTAAATAATATATTATTCTTCTTTGTTTTTCTATTTTACTGAGTAAAATCAGTATTTTATCAGGATTTTGGCTAAGTATTATTCTTTCGACGGATATTGATGGAGTGATATTCGCCAGGAAAACATTAGGAGAAACTGATGTGGAGAAAGAAGGCCTATCTCCACATCCAGAATGGGTTTCCTCTCAATGCAAAGAATACCTGCGAACCCAGCGCGGGTTTTGCAGAATTCGCCAGCATCAGGGGAGATGAGGTGTGTAATCCAGGACCATATCGCAAACGCCACAGCGTCTAACGAAATCACGGGCCGTTTCATCGCGATAATAGCGACGTATCAGCGCCTGAATTCCCACGACATTGTTGGCCAGAGCAGTTTCAGTGAAGGTCTTGGCCAGAGCGACCATTCCATCATAGATTCGTGCATGCGTCGTGTGGATGCGAACCCTGCTATGATCAAGGTCGATAAAGCCATGCTGATGCAGGAAACTCATTTGAATAAGCGCGGCGCCGGCATCCGGGAAATCGTCACCTCCCCGGCATAGATAGCGTAGCATTTCACGGATATAGATATTGGATGCCAATTCCAGGCTGGCGTTTGGCGCGACTTCCGTCCATGGGCCACTTGTGCTGAGAAGAAAGCCAAAAACATCTGCCATCGCTTCCTGCATGACCATTGAGAGCCAACGGCCCTCACATCGCATGACCTTGTATTCGGTTTGCGGCAACCGTACCTCGTGTCCGGTGTCATGCCCCCTGAACCACAAAGCCAGTTGCAGATCGATCACGCCTGCCGCAGCATCGCAGATCTCAGGTATGATATCCTTTGAGAAGGGCGTACTGATGCGGTTATACATCTCACGATAGATGTTGGATAAAACGAGTGTTTTCTTTCGCGGAGCCCGCTTCACTCCCTCATCTTCAGGGAGAAAATAGGCGAAGTGTTTTGGATAGAGATTTGCCTCGCCACCGCAAAACATCAATTCGGCGAACTTGATCGCGGGTGGCGCACCCAGGACGAGTTCGGGGTGAACGAGATCTCTCAGAAAGACTTCACTTTGTGTCTGGCATGCATCGACCTGGGCAATGATGCTATTCAATTCTGCGTCGACGATTGCAAACAAAGCAGAATGATATGTCCCTTTGCTTTTGCCGAGCCACGTTCCCAAGGGACCGCACACCGACATCAGGACTTTCTCGTCGAGTCCGGATAGATCTTCATAAAGCTTTCTGTCAGGGCCATGACGCAGCATATGCGCCCTCCATCTCAGACTTGCGGCAGAATCCGGGCATGACAACTCCGCCGCAGCCCTTTCCAGTGCGTCGGCTGTCTTCGTTCTTGCGACGAAGCCCAGGCCTTCCGCTGCCCGCAAATCTTCCAGATCTTCTACATTCCGGATGATTTCAGCAAGTTGTGTCGCTTCTTTAAGGGCTGCGATAGCTGCCTCAGACAGACCGCTTTCCGTTGGATTGAGCAGCTTGATCGCGGCAACAGAATGCCTACTCCGCTCCGGCCAGAAACGAGCCGTAGTCGCAGCAGTTTCATCATGGACAGGACCCAGAGATGAGCTGCCAATTGATGATGGACTAACAAATTTTGTTGAATCAATTTCGTGAATAGACATTGGCGAATTTCCCTGAAATTAATTGAATAAATATATTTTTTTAAAAATTTCGGATGTAACCCATCCGTGAATTATTGACATATTTTCAGGAAATAGTGATTTCTTTTCCAAATGTACCGTTGGATAGATCGCGCAGGATTCGGATAGGATTTGGAAACATTAGATTCGTGGTCTTGGAATAGTTGATCCACTCTTCGCCAAGGATCCGTCTGCCGCGGCTATCCTGATGCATTGTTCCGAGATATGTATAAATGGTGGCGAAAACGGCCAGCCACAGCGTATCCAGTGTCATGACGGGCTGAGACCAGAAAAGAAGCGCCAAACACGTATGATGTGGGAAACGCACATACTTTTTGGGTCCATTCTTTCGGACGCGATAATAGGCGGCCGGTTTGCTTTTCGTGAGCATGGATCTGACCTGGGCCACGCCGATCCACTGGGCGAACGATGTTGTATATTTGAAGCAATAGAAAAAACCGAAAAGTGCTCCGCCCATGCCGCCAAGCGCAATGTAGTAATACGGAGCACTCAAGCTATATATTACGATATTGGAATTTTTCCAAAATGAGAAAGATACTAGAAGGAGCGCCACCGATGTGAGGCTATAGCATACATTCCAAAGTTGCGGCGGTAATAATCTATTGAATAAATCAACAGCAGTTTTTGTCGTCAATAAAGTATGTTGAACTCCATAAACAAACATAATCAATGTATTTATAAAAAACCATTGGTATGATTCAACCATATCAATCTCCAAGAATTTTAATATTTATGAAATTTAATAATCATAATTTTTTATAAAGATACGGGATGTCTTAAAGCGCGTCACGAATTCTCAGATCCGTTCCACACGCTTTAACTCTTTGTTTCACCGCATGTCGTTACCGCAAAACCGCTGCACACTTTTGTGTGCCAAGCTTTGATATTTTCAACTTTGCAATTGCCTTGAGGCTGCCCTGGCTTGCCTGAAGCAGCCAATCGCAAACAGAGCGGCAGGATAGATCAACATGAGGTTGAAGCCATGCACCAGGAATACCCAGCCAATCATTGCCAAAGCGCTGATCAGCCATGCACCTGCGACCTGCCGTTTGAACTTCAGATAGGCGATTATGGAAAACCCGAAGATAATGATGAAACCCTGCGTGGTCAGCATGAACGCCGTGCTCGGGGACGTTCCTGAAATTTCAATGAGGCCGATAAAAACAGTGTAGAGCGTGGCTGCCGACAAAAGAGAAACCACAGGCGTTCCCTGTCCATTGGTCTGCCCCAACGCGTGAGACAGAAGACCCAGTTGACCTGCCGCATAAAAAGCGCGGCTTGCGCCAAATACCCAGGAATTGGCGTTTGCGATCAGGACAACAACCATCGTCGCCAGGAGAACGGATTTGACCGGCCCCGTTCCCAGCAGCGCCGACAACCCGGATAAGCCCGTTGCGTCAACTCCAGCGTATACGGAGGCAGATATGACCCAGGCAAAGGCGAGATAGACGACGACCACGATCAGAAAGCTGAACCAATATATACGAGGAATAGTTCTTTCAGGATCCCGCACTTCCTCCAATCCAAAGGATAGATTTTCCCAGCCTTGGAATGCCCAGAAAACGATCACGCAACCAGCCCAAAGCAAGTTGATGTCTGGTTTGTAATTGACAACCTCACGGGCCAAAGCCTCACTGGCAGGACCGAGATTGTTCAATGAAAGCCCGATAATGCCGGCCATGATGACAAGAACGGAAACGACAATAAGCTGATTGACGATGGCGAGGTTATGCACGCCTCGCAGATTCATGAATGTTGCGAACCAGGCGACAGCAATTGCGATCGGCCCGCGCCATGAGGCAGGATCAAGATGCAGAAGCTCCGATGCATAGGCACCGATGACCATGAAGAACGCCGGCATGCCAACTGCAAGCGCACCGCATGCAATAAGTGAAAATCCGCCACGGCTCCAATTGCCGACAGCATATGCAGCAAAGCCCGCTACGCCTTGAGAAGACGCAAGCCTATATCCAAGTTCGGAAAATATGTGTATTGTCGGAGCAATACATATTGCAACTAAAATCCAGCAAAAAAGAGCCGTTACAGCATTCGTTTCACTAATAACAAGACCAGGAAGTCCAAATAAACCTGAGCCTATGACCATGGAAATAGCAAGAGCTGTTCCATTTGTGCTGTTTAAATTTCTGACAAGCGCCATGATTTGCACCAAATCGCAAAAAATATATATGAAAATCTATCATATAGGAAATGCAAAATCCGGTTCAACTTAGAAAAATTAATAGCCTTGTGAAGATAATGAAATGTTGCGCCCATTTCTAATCTAGTTTTTCCCTGTTATGCGCGATCCGATTTTGCCGTAGCGCATGAGCCACCAGCCACTGGAATTCCTTGCGATGATCGAGCAGCCAGTCGACACAGGCTAGTCTCTTATTTAGTTATAACTTGAAAGAGACGGTCGACAGCCGATGGCAACCAAAACCACCCTCAACGCGAAAAACCTTGAGGCACTTGGCACACAGCGACTTGCCGAACTTCTGATAGAAATCAGCACCGGCAGCGCTGCGCACAAACGCCGGCTGCGTATGGAGCTGGCCGGACATCAAAGCAGTGCGGAAGTCGCCAGGCAGGTTCGCAAACGGCTGTCCAGCATTGTACGCGCTAAAACCTTCATCAATTGGCGCAAGGTCAAAGCGACAAAGACGGATCTGGAAGCGCAGCGGAAGATCATAGTCGATACCATCGCACTCGATGATCCGGCAGAGGCTTTGGAGTTGATATGGCAGTTCCTGGCGATCGCAGATCCTCTCTTCGGACGCTCAGACGATGGAAGCGGCTCTTTGATCCAGAGCTTCCATCAGGCAGTCGCCGACGCAGGCATCATCGCCAAGGCTGCGAAAATCGATGCCGATGTTCTGGCTGAGAAGGTGTTCAAAGCGCTTCAGGACAACGCTTACGGTCAGTTTGATGGACTGATCACGGCGATGGCTCCGGCACTCGGCAATGAAGGTCTGGAACGATTAAAGACGATTTTCGTGACCTGGTCGAAAGAAGCCATCGAGAAGCCGGCCAGGAAAGATCGGCGTGTGATTGGCTGGAGCAGTGCCGACCCGATCTACGAGGGTGATGTCTATGAAAGCGGCAAGGATCTCACCATTCGCATTGCTCTGCAGGAAATTGCTGACACCCAGAACGATGTGGATGCCTATATCGCCCAACAGCCGGAGAAAACCCGTAGCGCTCCTATGGTCGCAACTGACATTGCCAACCGCCTGATCTCAGCGGGACGAGCCGAAGAGGCGCTCTACGCGCTGGATAAGATCGAGGTGAAAGGTCGAACGGATGTCCCGTTCGAGTGGGAGCAGGCGCGCATCGAGGCACTGGAAGCCTTAGAGCGCAACGAGGAAGCGCAGGATTTTCGTTGGAGACGTTTCGAGCAGTCGCTGAATGAAGCGCATCTGCGCGCTTATCTCAGACGGCTTCCGGATTTTGACGATATCGAAGCCGAGGAGAAGGCTTTTGCATTCGCTCAGGCATTTCCGGATGCAAATCGCGCCCTCACTTTCTTCCTGAGGTGGGCCTCTCCTGCAGAAGCAGCGAAGCTCGTGACGAAGCGGGCGACCGAGTTGGGCGGTGATCTCTACGAGGTGATGACCGCGGCTGCCGAGATGCTCTCGGCAAAGCATCCTGTGGCCGCAACCATCGTGCTGCGTTCCATGATCGACTTTACGCTAGAGAGTAGTCGGTCGAGCAGATACAAGTACGCAGTACGACACCTCGCCGAATGCCGGTCCCTTGCGACCCAAATAGAGGATTTTGGTGACCTCCGGTCGCATGAGGCCTATGTCATGGATCTCAAACACAGACATGGCCGGAAATCAGGGTTCTGGGGTTTAATGTGATGATAGCCAGTCAGTCAGTTAAACTTTTCCCTTCGCGAAGCAAAGTCCGGCTTTCGTCATGACCGAGTTTGGAAAGCCGTTCACGGCGGCCGGTTTTGGGAATTGGTTCCGCGACCCGTTGCGAAGAGGTAGGTCTTACTCATTACTCTGCTCATGGGCTGCGCAAGGCACGTGGCTGAAGCTGGTATGAGTGGCGATAGGCTGTGACTGGTCAGTCAAACCTAAAGTTATCTGTTTATACGGCAGAAGTGCGATACTATGCGCGGTAGTTCCAACGATACCTGCGGAAAAGTCGCGCCTCTTTTCATGGCTTAGCAAAAAGCGAGTCTATCTCTTCAGGAACGGCCGTCGAAAGGCATGGGCGTGCCGGAAAGCAGGCGGACAAGCGCGCCGTAGTGGTCCGTTCCAGTCTTGGCATACACGGACTTGAGATGTGCCTTCACCGTATTGGAGCTGATGCCCGCAGCCATGCCGATGTCCTTCGGCGCGATCCCGCTGGCGGCAAGACGCGCAACTTTCGTCTCGGCCGGGGTGAGATCGAAGAGACCGCGCAGGAGCGAGGCATCGGGCAACGTCGAAGAGGCTACGCGGCTGATAGCGAGGATGCAGAGACCTCCGGGAATCAGGTCGCGCCCGTCGCCACGAACGGGAACGAGGTGGATAACGCTCGCTGGCTCCTCCTCGAAAGCCGGAACGGGAACCGACATCACTTGTCCGCTGCTCGATATCGATGCGGCTTGTCCGAGGACCGTCTGAAGGAGACGGTTGCTTGGCCCATGCCGCAGGCCACCCCCTCGCCTCGATCCATAAGTATTGAGGGGATCAAGGGCTGCATGAGCGTATTGGCGGCCAGTATCTTGCCGCGCGGATTCACCACACAGGCGGGCAGACCAAAAGCGCCCAGCCCATCCGCGATCCTGGCAGCCACCGCGATCCTGAGCCGCGCCGTCATGCTGAGGGAACGCGCAAGATGAGGACGGATGGAATCCAGCCAGTCGACCGTTTTGCGAGGAATTGGACCCTTTTCGAAGGCTCCGTCGAAACTCGCGGCGATCATGTCGCCGTCCAGGGTCGTGATATGGGTGCCGACCGACCAGCCCAGCCCGATCGGATAGAGGAAATCCCGATAGAGTGGCTCAGCAGCAAGCTCCTGTTCTTCAAAAACGTCCAAGTCGGTAAGGAAGCCTGCGTGATCGAGGCGATTCGCGCGCTCGCGACGGGTATTGTACCTGTCCCATCCTTCATCCATGAAGCGCTGGAAGTAGTACCGTCCCGCCGGAGTTGCGATAAACGAGGTTCCAAATTCCGACTGCGCGAAGATGACACCGCCCTTCGTGCCGAGCATATCGTTAATGGTCACGATGACATCTTCCCATTTCTCAGGGATCAACGCGGCCTCATAGATTCTGTCGATAACGTCGAGTGCCTGCATGCCTCTCCTGAAGCTTCCGCGGCGATGCTTTTCGACGAGCAAATAGCCATAGAAATCAGCCCCAGCCTCTCATTTCGGCCACGAATTGCAAGCGGTTTCGCACACGCACGCGGGTCATCCAATTCGATCTATAACCCATGCGCGGGCGACGGTCCCGATAGAAAAAGGGGGCTATGCGTGGATTGATACTATCAATGGTAATCCTTCCCGTTTTACGGGGTTCAGCGGTAGAATTCACGCGGCCATTTCCAGTTTCTGAGCGAGCGTGATGCAGCCAATGCCCATGTTGGGCCGTTCTAAGCCGCCTCGACTCGACCTACCAGGGCCTGCTGCAGGTTGAGTATCCGTTCCACGACAGAGAGGTGATGATCGCCGCCTGCGGTCGCACCTGCATGCATCGCAAGAAGATCAACATTTCAGTCGTCATGGCGGGCCAGAAGCTCGGCATCGAAGTCGACGACGGCGTTCGGCTCGTCAGTTTCATGCGCTATGATCTGGGATAAATCGACCTGGAACAGAGAACTTTGAAAACCATCGACAACCCTAATCGCACACGAGGTGTCACCCATGTCTTAGGTACACGATGTTACCTATGTCTCCAGTATGGCCACTAAGAGTTATGGCGGAGAGGGTGGGATTCGAACCCACGATACGGTTGCCCGTATGCCGCATTTCGAGTGCGGTGCTTTCGACCACTCAGCCACCTCTCCGGGTAATCTGGTCGGCGCGATTTGCGCGCGCCGTCTGATAGCAATGAACCGGAAGGCTGGCAAGGGCAGAAACTGCCTGATTTCTCAAAAGCATTATTGGTCGCTTGTATCTGATGTCTTTGCAGCGATCACAGAGATGCTTGCCAAGTATCTAGGTCCTTGAACGCCTTTAGGATCCGTGTCCAAGACACATTCAGACCATGAGGATTATCGCCGCCAGTTAATTGGCTTGTGGCAGATTTCGACGATCTGGGTCTGTGGGACATAGGGGTGTCGATAGGAAACGCGCAGGAGATCGCATTCAGTTGTGGTGCATGTTCGCACGACGGGACGGTATGACGTAGTATGTTTATGATAGGCTTTAGGAGCGTGTACCGCTTTTTCCGGATAGGAGGCAATTATGTCGGCGGCTTGTGCGGCCGTGGTGCTTGCGACTACAAGCGCAAACGGCGCTGCAAAAGCAATCATGGTCAGTCTATTGCGTGTTTTTGACATGTTATCTCCCCCGCACTTTGGAAGCGGTAAACACAGAACATCGAAAAAGGTTCCACGTTTGTCTGCAGCGCATTTTTTCACTTTAATCGTTTGATTGTTGGCGTGTGGTTTTGGTCATCCCAGATGGATTTGGTTCCAGAAGAGGGGGTTTTCGCTTGACTGGATCATGACCCATTTGAGGTCTGTGTTATTCCATGGGTTGATGGCGTTTGTTCTGTTATCGAGGACGAGATCGCCGTTTGATGTTCTGACGATGAGGACTGCGTGTCCCTGATTGTCGGGGGTGTATGCGACGGCGATGTGGAGTGCGGCTGCTGGCCATCCACGTGAGATGAGTTCTTTTCGTTTTGTGAGGACGAAGTCTTCGCAGTCGCCTTTTGAGACATTTGCCTGCCAGGTATCGTTGCCATCGTCGTCGTTGATGGGCTGGATGGCCTGGTTGATCTGGTAGTTGATCTTGCGCAGTTCGCGCATTTTGGCGTGGCTCCATTCGACGGAGCGCGGTCCTTCAGTCGGCTTGCAATCGTCCTGGTTTTTGACGCAGTAGGAGACGAAGCCGAAGGGTGCGAGCGTTGGCTGGGCGACCTGGATATAGGTGAACTGGTTTTTGAGGGGCATGCCCATGCCGGCTGGGCCCATCGCCAGAGAGGGTGTTACACTCGAAGCCAGCATTGTCATTGTTGCGGCTGTGACAAGCAGTTTCTTGATCATGACTGTCCCTGTTTGCTCGAAACGATGGTTTTTTCGTTGATGAGCTTTGATACAGGGGGATGGGCTTTTATCGGCTTAAGTGGAAAATTCGAATTTTATCGATGTATCGTTTTTTCCGTGAAGCGCCTCAAAATCAGACAAGGTCATGAGAGATGGGCCTTGGGCTTTGCGGGGATGGCTCCAGGGACCGCATGGGCTTTTGTGATCGGCCCGATCAGGGACACGCGTATTGAATGTCGGGATAGGTTGGCAGGTTACGGCCGATCTTGAAGAAGGCGTGCCCACACACGGCAGGAGTGAGGTTCTTTTCGTCACCCGGCATTGTCACCCCGCATTGAGGATTGCTGAACGGCGCGGCAGAGGCAGGGATTGCATCAAAAGTAGAAACTGTCTTATGCAGCACAGGTCAGGGGGAAGGATTTCATGCAGGCGATCCGTGGGGGTGCCTCGGCACAGGAGGATGGGCAACCGCTTTTGGAGCGGGTTTTGCGCACCGCATCACTTTGTCTGTTTATCCTGTCGATGATCGTCACGCTTTTAACGCATGGCGGGGTTTACCCGGCGGCGATTTCCGTGGCGTTGCTGCTGATGTTGGCCTCGCTTGTCATCACCTATTTTACACAAGGTGTATCATACAGCAGTCAGCGTAGCTTTTACGTGATCCTGGGGCTTTGGGCGGTGCTTTTCCTTTACGGGCTTGTTCAGGCTGTGCCCATGCCCTCCTTCATGCCGGCCCATCCTGCCTGGGACACGCTGTCTTCGTTTGGCATTGTGGCAGATCGTTATTTGTCGCCGTCACCTTTCCATGTCCTGTCGGCACTGTTGACGATCAGCCTGCCCTTTGCCACAGCGCTTGCCGCACTGCTTGTGTTTCGCACGGATCATGATGTCGACCGGGCGCTGCGTGTGTTTGGGCTTGCCGGAGGAGTACTGGCAGCCTTTGCGCTTGTTCAGTTTTTGCTGTTTCCCAAATCACTGATGTTTGGCGAGAAGCTTTTTTACCACGACAGCCTGACGGCACCCTTCGTCAACCGCAATACCGCGGCGACCTTTTACGGGGTGACACTTGTGGCGCTGCTGTGTCAGATCCGGCTCAAGGATCTTTGGGCATTCATCCGCCACACGATTGACCCTGGGCGCGGCAGGAGGAGGGTCAAGACCTCCGTCCTTTGGGTTCCTCTTGCATCCTTTGTCACGTTTCTGGCCTTGATGATGACCAATTCCAGGGCTGGCATTGCTTCTTGCGCCGTAGGGCTTGCAGTATTTCTGGTTGGCATCCTGCTTGTACCTGCACCCAGCCAGGCCGGAAGCGGGTTGATCTCCTCGCGTGAGACAAAAAGACAGCGGCGTGTTTTTCAGGTCACAGGCGCAATGCTCCTGGTTATCATTGCCTTTTCAGTTTTCGCCGGGCGCGCCTTGTTGCGGGCAGAGGTTCAAGGACTGGAAGACGGCCGCTTCTGTATCCTGCCTGGAACCTTGCGCGCGATCGCCGACAATGTCTGGACGGGCATCGGGCCAGGTGCTTTTCCGGCCTACTTTCCGGCTTACCGCGATCCCGCCTGTGGGCTGTACGGGTTCTGGGAGCTTGCCCACAACGTCTATCTCGATGGCTTCCTGGCATTTGGGCTGATCTTTTGGGTGGTTGTTGCCGGCGCATCTGTTTTCATGATCATTCGTCTTGCCCAGGGGCTTCGTCAGCGCCGGTCGCGCCGGCCGGTGGTGTGGGCGGCAATTGCCTCCTGTTTCATCGTGGGATTGCATTCCGGCTTTGATTTTTCCGTCCAAATTCCTGGATTTTCTGCCTGGTGGGCGTTTTTCCTAGGGCTGGTGCTGACGATTTGTACAAATCGCTCAAAATATAGAAAGAGCTGAGGCTTTTCGAACCTGTTACTCGGTTGCAACAACTCTCTGTCAAAAGATCCGCTATAGATGAGCTAAACTTAGGGTTTCGGGTTTTTATGAGTTAAAAACCGGTTATTAACGATTGAGAAAGCATGTTTGGCTTGACGCGAATCATGTTTACCGGGGTAGGGGCATATGAAGATTTCCACAAAAGGCGCTTTGTCTGCGCTCTCAATCGTTTTACTGTCTGGCTGCACAACGCTGCCTCGGTCGGGGCCTGATCAGGAAGCTGTGGACTCTCAGGCAACCGTTAAAGTTGAAAGTGTCGACCGCAAAGTCGGCATCGACTATGCGCTGGTCGACATCAACAAGACGGTGCTGGCCTATGCGGACAAGACGGTCAATTCCAGCTTGAGCGGCACTTTTGGCGGCGGTCGCGGCGGTCCTCCGCAAATCGTGCTGGGTGTGGGCGATGTGGTCCAGGTGGCGATTTTCGAAGCGCAATCCGGCGGCCTGTTTATTCCAGCCGATGCGGGCTCGCGCCCGGGCAACTATATCAGCCTGCCCAAGCAGACGATCGATCGCGAAGGCAATATTACCGTGCCTTATGCTGGCAAGGTCAAAGCCTCCGGTCGCCCCGTCGATCAGGTTCAGCTCGATATCGCGTCGCGTTTGGCCAATCGCGCCATTGAGCCGCAAGTGGTGATCTCGATTGATCAAAGCCGCTCGATGGAAGCTTCGGTCCTGGGTGACGTCAAGACCCCGAAGAAGATCGAACTGAGCCCGGCGGGCGAACGTATTCTCGATTTGATTTCCGAAGCCGGTGGCTTGAGCGCTCCGGGCACGGAAACAACGGTTACTCTTCAGCGCCGCAGCCGCTCTGTCACCGTTCCCTATGACGTGGTCTCCAAGACACCGGCCGAAAACATCTATGCTCAGCCCGGCGATACGCTGATCGTCAACCGTGAACGCAGAACCTTCCTTGCCTTTGGCGTTACAGGCGAAAGCGGTCGTTACGACTTCGACGATTCCAACCTGACCCTGGGCGATGCGCTGGCCAAGGCTGGCGGTCTTCTGGATGACAAGGCCGAACCACAGGCTGTTCTGGTTTACCGTATCGTCGACAAGGACTTCCTGCATAAGATCGGTGTCAATACGCAAGGCTTTACGTCAAAGGACGTGCCGGTCATCTTCCGGGCCAATTTGCGCGATCCGTCCGGCTTCTTCATGGCGCAGAAGTTCCCGATGCAGAACAAGGACGTGATTTATGTCTCGACTTCGCCTTCGGTTGAATTCCTGAAGTTCCTGACGATCGTCAACTCCGCAACGTCTTCGGCTTCCAATATTGCCGATACACGTCGCTCGATCCGCAATAGATAAGTCTGAAGTCAAGCGGCGTAACCTGCGCCGCTTAACCAAAAAGGCGAGAAATAAAGCAACGCAACCGGTTTTGCCAATTTTTAGCTTGTGTCGTAAGTCACGATTCGACATGGTTACGGGAAATTTACACTCTGGAGCAGTGTCATGAATAACACCTCAAGAATTCTTGCCCTGCTTTTCTCAGGCGCAGCGATGACCGCTGCCGGGGCAAGCTTTGCGCAGCAGGCAAATGCGCCTGCAGCAACAACACCTGCGGCAACGCAGACCCAGCCGGTTGCGCCGCTGACGCTGGCTGCGTTTTTGACGAACCCGCAGGCGCTTTTGCAAATCGCAACCGCTGACATGAAGCCGCTCGTGCAGCAGCTTCTTGCTGAAGCGGCCGCTGCCAACAAGATGACGGAAGCGATGACGGCCATGCAGCTTGCAGCCGCGGCGGCAAGCCCGGCTCAGATCACAGCGATGGCGCAAGGTTCGCTTGCAGCCGCGGCCCAGCTTGCGGCCACCAATCCGGCAGCCGCTGGTGCCATTCAGGTAGGCCTTGCCTCCAATACCCAGTTGGCCGCCGCAGCCGCAGCTCCCGGCAATCAGCCAGCCGGGCAGCCGGCTGTCCAGACAGCGGCCGTTACTCCGGTCACGCCGGTTGCTGGTGCAGCCGGCGGCAATATCGGAGGTGCAGGTGGAGCCGGTGGTGGCGGTGATATCGGAGGTGGTGGCGCCGGTGGCGGAGCTGGTGGTGGTGGCGGTAGCTCGTCTGGCTCGTCAACGGGTGCCAGCTCGGGGGGCAATAGCGGTAGTGGCTCCAGCAACACCGGCACCTTCTCGGCAGCTGGTGGCGCCACAGCCAGTGGCGGCGGCAGCTCGTCCAATAATGGCACCAGCACATCGACCACGACGGCTTCGACGGGCGGAACCACTGGCGGCACAACGGGCAGTACGACCGGCGGAACCACTGGTGGAACGACGGGCGGGAACACCGGTGGCGGTACAACGTCTCCAACTCCTGGAACAAGCCCGGTTACAAACGGCTGATCGCAACATCGCTGTTGCTACTGATGGAAACTGGTTGTGAATCAATTGCCCTCATTTGCGCGTCCATCCGACATGAACGATGAGGACTTCGCCCCCAGCCAGATTGACTTCGACAAACTGCTTGCTGCGGCACGCCGTCAATGGCGTGTCGTTGCTCTTTGCGTCATCCTGGGCCTGGTGGGTGGCGGTGCCTATCTCATTACAGCCGTTCCGCGCTATACAGCCTCCACCAGTATCCTGATCGACCGCAGCAATGGCCAGATCGTCCAGCAATTGTCGACCATCAATGGATCGATCGATGACGAAGCCTCAATTCTAAGCCAGGTGGAGCTCTTCAAGTCCGAGGCCATCGGACTGGCAGCCGTCGACAAGCTGAAGCTGCAGGACAATGCGCAATTCATGGCAGAAGGGCAGTCGCTGCTTGCACCAGTCCGCACAGCTATCCAGGACCTCTTGCAGACAATCGGCATGTCGAATGCCAGCACCGACGCGCTGATGGACCCACAGGAAAAGGCAAGGCGTTCGGCTCTTGGCATCTTGCTTGACAAGCTGGAGGTTACGCGCGCTGGCCGCTCCTATGTGCTGGAAGCATCCTTTACCTCGACATCGCCTGCTCTTTCAGCCTCCGTCATCTCGGCGGTTGCCGAAGCCTATTTGAACGACAAGCTTGATGCCAAATACGAGGCAACGCGCAGAGCAGGCAGCTGGCTTCAGGATCGCATCGAGGAACTGCGCCAGCAATCGCTGACGTCCGACATGGCCGTGCAACGCTTTCGGGCCGAAAACGGCCTGGTTCAGGCCGGTGGCAAGCTCGTCTCCGACCAGCAGCTTGCCGAGCTTAACAGTGCCCTGATCGTTGCCCGTGCCGACACGGCGCGCGCACAGGCGCGCTATGATCGTATCCAGCAGATTATCGCCTCTGGTCAAAGCGATGCCCTGGTGACTGACGCGCTCGACAGTTCCGTCATCAATGCGCTGCGGGAAAAGTATCTCGATGCGTCCAAGCGCGAGGCCGATATCTCCAAGCGACTTGGCAAGGACCATATTCAGGCTATTCGCCTGCGCCAGGAAATGGACGAGTATCAACGGCTGATGTTCGATGAACTGGGCCGGATTGCCGAGAGCTACCAGAGTGAATTGGAAGTTGCGCGCTCTCGCGAGCGCAACATCACCGAAGGCGTCTCCAACGCAACAAGCGTCAGCGTTACAGCCAACGAAACCCAGGTGCAACTGCGTGAGCTTGAGCGCGCCTCCGAGACCTACAAGAACCTCTATCAGACCTTTCTAACGCGCTATCAGGAGGCCATTCAGGGTCAATCCTTCCCGGTCACGGAAGCGCGCGTCATCTCCAAGGCTGTTCCCCCATCGCAGCCAAGCAGCCCGAAGAAGGTTCTCGTCCTGGCATTATCCTTCCTGCTTGGAGGTGCCCTTGGAACGGGCATTGGTGCGTTCCGGGAATTCCGCGACAGGTTCTTCCGCACCGGCGATCAGATCCGGGATGTTCTTGGTCTTGAGTTTTTAGGCGCCATTCCCCTGGTCAAATCCATCTCTGTTGCCAAAACAGATCTCCCCTCCAGGAAAGACATCGATTTCCGGCGCAGTATCACGCGCCAGATCGTCGACCACCCACTGTCTTCTTTTGCGGAAAGCTTGAGAGCGGCCCGCATTGCAATTGACGTGCGCATCCCGAAGAAGGGCAAAGTTGTCGGCATTGTCTCCACTTTGCCGAGCGAAGGTAAATCGACTGTTTCCGTCAATTTGGCGCAGCTCCTGGCGCAAGCTGGCAAGACCATCCTGATCGATGCCGACCTTCGCAATCCCGGTGCCACCCGTGCCACGGCCCAGCATGCGCAAGCCGGTCTTCTGGAAGTCCTGCTTGACGGACGCCCTTACCAGGAGCTTCTGCTGCACGACGATAAAACCGGACTGGATTTCTTACCCGCTGTCGTGCTGCGTCGCGTTACCCATTCTGCCGATCTCTTGTCATCTGCAAAAATGGGTGAACTGCTTGCGAGCTTGGCACAGGAATACGACTACATTCTACTTGACCTGCCGCCGATCGGGCCGGTTGTTGACGCGCGCGCTGCGGCACGGCGGATCGATGGCTTCCTTGTTGTTGTTGAATGGGGCAAAACCGCCCGCAAGGTCGTGCGCGACACGATCCTTGCTGATCCACTTGTGGCTGAGAAATGCCTGGGCGCGCTCCTCAACAAGGTCGATACCGACCGGATGAAATTCTACCGCGATTACGGCTCATCCGAATACTATCAGGGACGCTATAGCAGTTACTACGTCGATGACAGCAAGTAGGCTTGCCGCATCCTTTGTGCTGATTTTTCTATGCGTGGTATCGGCTGCTGTGGCTGTGGGTGAGCTTGGCACGGCCGCCGATGTGCAGGCTGTTCGTCAGATGCGCAAGCTGATGCAACAACCGAGCGCCGAGCAGCGTCCGCTCCTGGAGCGAGCGCGTAACGCTGCCCGCTCTGTCATCACATCCTGCAAGCCACAAGCCGTAGAAGCCGCCGTTGAACTCGATGTCCTTTACGCAGACACATTCACACCGCAGCTTGAGCGTGATCAGTGGATTGCTGCACTCAATGACCTTGCAAAGGATACGCGCGCAGCCCTTGGCTGTCAGCCCACCAATGGCCTCATCTGGGCAAGACTTGCCTTTGCCGAATGGTTCCTGGGCCGACCTGCCGATCAGCAGGTGCGTATGCTGGAATATTCAGAGCTCTACGCACCGGCCGAGTTTGCAGCCCTGAAAGCAAGGCTCATCCACTGGAGCCGCATGACGCCCTATGTCTTGCAAGGTGCCAAGACCAGTTATGACCGCGATCTATGGACGCTTGCCCTTTGGATACCACCAGGCAGTGCCGCAGAGCTTTGGAAACTTTTGGGGCCCGCCCAGAAGCAGCAATTCTCGCAGCTCGGTTCAGCTCTTCCCGCTGACAGGATCAAAGAACTGACACGACGTGGCATTGTCTTTGAAGTCACAAATGATGGTCAAACCATCCAGCCGCTCCTTCCGTCAAACGATCTGCGACCATCTCGAGGATAGGTAAGCCTCCTTCAAAGCACTGTGGCCTGGTCTCCATCGATCCTCAACACCGTCAGGTTTCCTGTTGCATAGGCCTTGGTATCAATTCCGATACGTTGCGGGCCAATTGACGGCTTTTCGCTGGGTGTATGGCCATGAACGACGGTGAGACCGATATCGGAACCCTGGCTCAGGAACGGCTCGCGGATCCACATCAGATCCTCGTCACTCTGCTGGTCCAGTCCAATGCCTGGACGGATACCTGCGTGAACGAAAAGGTAGGATCCAACTCGAAGGCTCACCGGCAGGTCTTTTGTAAAGATGAAATCCTGTTCGGGCACAGCATCTGCAATGAGCTTTACAAGCTCGGACGGCTTGGCTTGTCCACGCTCGGATAATTGTTGAACATCAATTCCATAAGACATCAGGGTTTCTCGTCCACCAAACGACAGCCAGTCCATGATTTTTTCCGGATGGTCCAGAAGGGCGGAAAAGACGTCATCATGATTGCCGCAAAGCGCAATACGCTTGAGGCCTTTTTCGCTCGGCTGACGCAAATGAAAAAGGACCCCGGCCGAATTCAAGCCACGATCGACATAGTCCCCCAGCAAAACCAAAAGCCCCATTCGATCATGTCTTGCCATGTCAGCGGCAATCCTATCTTCAGCATCCCGCAAAAGATCAAGGCATCCATGAATGTCCCCGATCGCATAAAGCGAATATTGGGGTGGGACTTCTCCCAGATCGAGCCGACGCCTTACCGAGACGGGGTCTTTGCGAGGACGCTTACCAAACAGAGACTTTAGAACCTGCGAAACCATGATGCCATCTAAACCGGGAGCAATTCATACGGGCACAACAGCCCCTGCTCCATTGCTGCCGCCAGTCTCATACCTGCAATAATTGCAGTTTTCTTTCCAGATCACCCAACCTTCGAAATTGAAATACAAGAAAGATTGATGACTGGCACCGGCAGCTGGGTCTGGCGTCCTATGACGCAGCGTCATCATCGCCAATATCTCGGCTATCCGGGCAATGACTTTGCTGCCGTGCATTTCCGGCGAGATTGCGAGCAATCATGGAATTTAACCATGCACGCTAAGGTTATTTTTGCAACCATGTTGCGAGCAATCAGAGCTCATGTATGGTCCACTCATCGATGAGCGGAGGCAATAAAATGACGCAGCAGATCCCGCAGCATGTATTTGAGCGATTGGAGCGCGAATGGCGTCTGATGGAGCCGGAACGCAAGTCCGCGCAACCAAAGCGAGCAGATTCCGAGCCTTCCCAGCAGGAACCGTTGCCAAGGATCAAGATCGGGCGTCATGATTGAGAAGCCATGCGACCCATTCTTGACAGTCGGGTGACAGTTTAATTCAAGGTCAAGCTCAAGCACAAGCAGCAATAGCCACCCCGTCAGCATGGCACTTTTCCCAATACATCTTCTGACGCAAGCGTACTGAGCAAAGATGTGGCGTCCAGATTCTGCCAGGGATTGATTTCGTGACCTCTCCATGAAGCCTTCTTATCGGCTATGGACGGGTCTTATCATCAATCGTCTTTGCAACAATATTTGCAAAACTTGACCTAATCGAGAGCCAGAGCCGAGACGGCAGGTCGCGCCAGATTACGGCGGATCAACTCCTCGGTCAGATCACGACCGTTCAACTTGCAGCGTATCAGTTCGACAAATCGTCCGATCTCCAGCGTGCGGCATTGCAGCCAGCGATTTGACAGAAACGAGACGGCTGCGGCAATGGCTCGGTTGCCGCAGGCTGTTCGTGCTCCTCCTGCCTCCTGGCATAGTTCGCGCGGCTGGTAGCCTGTAACACCGTCAAACAGATAGACTTTTTCTCCGACGATGAAGGACGCACTGCCAGCCATCTGGGGGCGCGCAGCAACTCGCAATGAAAATTGAAAAGGATCGGCGATAACTTCAAAGTTCTGCGTCTGCCGGTCAACACGAGTGGGTACCGTTGTCCAGGCAACAGCAAGATCGTTGGCGATCGATTGCTGCGCCGGAGGGCGTGGACTGTTTGCCAATGAAATAGCAAGCCAGAATAGCCAGCCACAAAGAGCCATGGCTGCCGCGATCTGCATGATCATCAGGAAGATGGTTCTCATGCCAGCTCTCTGTCCTTGCCCAGATCGGAAAGCTGGTAGCCTCTTGAAAGAAGAGCAAGACCCAAGGGGTTTATAACCCCGTTCCACCCTTCAGCTCATTGCGAATGGTGCCGACAATGATCTTGATATCGAGCCAGAGGCTGTATTTGCGGATATAATAAATATCACACGCAATTCGAGCCTTCGCATGCACGGCATCTGTTGTGGGGCCGCGCCAGCCGCGCACCTGAGCAAGGCCTGTAATGCCTGGGCGCACGTAGTGGCGTTGATGATATTCTGGCACAAGATGCTCATAGAGCTGGCCTGCGGCCAGCATGCCGATTGCATGACACCGAGGGCCGACAACCGACATGTCGCCGCGAAGGACATTGATAAACTGCGGCAGTTCATCAAGGCTGCTTTTTCGCAAAAAAGCGCCAAGGCGCGTGATACGGGGATCACCGCTTACCGTCTGGGCAACGCCGGTTGCATCGCACATGTCGGTACGCATGCTGCGAAACTTGTAGATATGGATCGGTTTCTGATTGCGCCCCCAGCGCACCTGCTTGAAGAACACCGGCCCGCGGCTGTCGATTTTGATTGCAATGGCGATCAGCAACAAGACTGGCAAGAGCGTGATCAAAACAGAAAGAGAAAAACAGACGTCAAAGGCACGCTTGGCAGTGGAAGAGGCAGCCAAAGGCGGCGCCACATCGTGGGACAGCGAAAACATGGTTTCGCTACCTATGTTAGAATGCAATCCGATCAAATTTTGTGCAGAACCGTGATCAACAACGAGGCTCATAGACCCACCAAGCCTTGAATAATACTCCATTTTCTCTTCTAGCGTATTATTTCCCGTCCGTCACCGTTATGATCAACAATTAGTTAACTGATGTGCCATTGTGGCAAATATGCAATCGATACGCGCAGAAAATGGCGCGGGGCCCTCAGAAAATCTCTGCGAAATAACCTGAAACCTTCGCAATTCCACTCAGCCATTTAAGTCGCTGGCAAGGAATCCTGCCTACTGTTTCTCAAGACGCGGGAGTATCTGGTATGTCGCAGCGGTCAAAGATCTGGTTTTTAAGCCTTGTGGTGTCACTTGGCCTCTGGTCTGTCGCAATCCAGGGCGGCATCGGTGCCATTCGCATGATCGCAGGCACCCAAACCGATAGCCTCCATACCGCAAGCACAAAATAGTCTACAGCAAGCCCATAACCTTCATGGCATCTTTGCGTGCCTGCCTCTTCCAACTGCGGCTGGACGCAATAAAGCAGCTGAGATTACAGAGCCATCACCCCTTCACCTCAAATTGCTAAAACTGCATCATTCCTGGTTAAACAGTCAAAGATGGCGGTGATCCTCGCCAAATTTCCAAGCCGCTATCGACGTAGATTTTTAATTCCATCACCAATGTTAGAGCTGGCTCGGGAAATCTGAACAGCCGGGATAAGTGGAATTTCTGCCTGACTTCGGCTTAGATGCCGGCAACAGGAGAAACCATGACGAGACGACCGCGCCGGAACCATAGCCCGGCTTTCAAGGCAAAAGTGGCGCTCGCCGCCATCCGAGGCGAGCAGACGCTGGTGGAGTTGTCCCAGCAGTTTGACGTGCACGCCAACCAGATCAAACAGTGGAAAGACCAGCTCCTTGAGGGGGCGACAGGCGTTTTCGGCGATGAAACCAAGGCCGAACCGGCCGGTCCAACCGTCGATGTCAAAACGCTTTATGCCAAGATCGGCGAACTGACACTGGAGAACGATTTTTTATCCGGTGCGCTCGGCAAGGCGGGATTGCTGGGCGGAAAGAAATGATCGACCGCGAGCATAAGCTATCCGTCGTGCGCCAGGCGAAGCTGCTCGGCTTCAGCCGTGGAAGCGTCTATTATTCTCCACGTCCAATGCCTGACGGCGATCTGGCCTTGATGCGGCGGATCGACGAACTGCATCTCGACTACCCGTTTGCCGGAAGTCGAATGTTGCAAAGTCTCTTGAGGGGAGAAGGGCTGAAAACCGGGCGGCTGCACATCGCCACGCTGATGAAGAAGATGGGCATCGAAGCGATTTACCGTCGGCCGAACACCTCCAAACCAGCGCCTGGGCACAAAATATATCCCTATCTTCTGCGCAAGTTGGCGGTCACCCGACCCAACCAGGTGTGGGCAATGGACCTGACCTACATCCCCATGGCGCGGGGCTTTGTCTATCTCTGCGCCGTCGTCGATTGGTTCAGTCGCCGCGTGCTCTCATGGCGGCTGTCGATCACGATGGAAGCGGCCTTCTGTATCGAAGCAGTCGAGGAAGCTCTGGTCCGTTATGGCAAACCCGGCATCTTCAATACGGACCAGGGATCGCAGTTTACCTCTGTCGACTTCACGGCGGTGCTGAAGAAGGCGGAAATCGCAATCTCGATGGATGGCAAGGGTGCGTGGCGCGACAACGTTTTCGTCGAGCGGCTCTGGCGGTCGATCAAATACGAGGAGGTCTATCTCCACGCCTACAAAACAGTGGCCGAGGCTCGCGTCGGCATTGGCCGATATCTGACCTTTTACAATAGCCGACGCCCACATTCATCCCTTGACCGGCAAACACCGGATCAGGCCTACTTCAACGCGCTCGCACCAATAATGGTGGCGGCATAATCGAGGCGGAAATCCACTTAGCGAAACGCCCGAAACTGTTCAGACAAACCGAGCCACCTCTGTTCCTGTACAAAAGAACGATCGATTACTCGCTCCCCAGGGCATCCAGGCTTTTCCGGTAAACAACATTTCTCAGTATGAGAAAATACCTCAGATGAGCTTTTCTGTAGTCTGCGGACGTTTTAGAGATATACATAGTTCAGGCATAAAAGGGGAATGTCATCGAATGGGTGATATGATTGCAAGCGGCATTCTGGTGTTTGGTGGCTCCGGCTTCATTGGGACACACATGACGCGCAAGCTTGCCTCTGAAGGCCACAGCGTCATTTCGGTTGACATTCGCCCGCCCCGAGAAAAACTCGATAATGTACGCTATGTCACAGCCGATGTTCGCGATCTCTCCTCTTTTGATCCAGGCATGTCCGTTGAGCGCATTTACAATTTTGCAGCCATTCACACGACACCTGGCCATCCCAATCACGAGTATTATGAAACCAATATCGCAGGTGCAACGCAGATCACCGCCCTTGCCCGCAAGCTTGGTGTGACAAATATCGTCTTCACCAGCTCGATTTCGGTTTATGGGCCAGGCGAGGATACGAAATCCGAAACGACGCCCGTTGCGCCGCAATCGCCTTATGGCTGGTCGAAATGGCTGGCCGAAGGCATTCACCGGACCTGGCTGGAAGAAGATGCACAAAGGCGGCTGGTGATCGTGCGGCCAGCGGTAATTTTCGGGCCAGGGGAGCGAGGCAATTTTACCCGCCTTGCCAAGCTCATGCGCTCCGGTTTCTTCGTATATCCGGGGCGCAGAGATACGATCAAGGGCTGCTTCTATGTAGATGACCTGATTGACGCAATTGCCTTTGCCGAAAGCCAGTCCGCGCGATACATCCTGTTCAATGGCTGCTACCCGGACCGCTATACTCTCGAGCAGATCATCGAAGCTCTCAGGACCGGACACTTCCACAAGGCGAAAACCTTTACCGTTCCGGCCTTTATCGTTCTTGGTGCCGCAAGGATCTTCGGCCTTACATCAGTCCTGGGTCTTGGCATTCACCCGGATCGGGTGCTGAAGCTGATGCGCTCGACCGACGTTGTGCCGGGCTGGCTGGAAGCACAGGGACAGGGCACGCGCGGGAAATTGCCATCCGCCTTCGCCCGGTGGCAGACGGCAACAGGCGGGCGTTTCGACTAAATTGAAGACAAACGCCGCTCTTGTGGAGATAAGGGATCACCCGCAAACAGAGCTCTTGGCCCCGGAAGGCCGACAGAGGTCCTCAGTGTTCATATTTTCAATCATCAACCTGCATTGATGTAGACCTTTGTCGTGAATTGGGACACATTGTCCATGGGAGGACTATCCATGGCCATTCGCGTACAAATCATCGTACTGCTGACCGGGTTCTTGATGTGGTGCGGCATCTTTCTGGTGACAAGAGACGTCTACCGGACAGGGCATGCATACGGCATTATTCCAAATCTCCATATCAAGGAGCGTCTGAGCAATATTTTTTAAAGTCGCGCTCATTGCATCTGTAACGATGATGCTGCGTGTTTCAGACCAGTTCATCAGAAGCGACCCAATCGGTCCGTATTCAGCTTAACGCTGGTGGAGAAGCCTACGCAGGCGCTGATAATTGGCCGCGTCCTTTTTGGACACGACGTCACATTGCTTCGAGCCCACGGCCACTGTCCTGATTTGTCCTATCGAGTGCCCCGGCTTGATCTGAGCCTCTCGCGTGTAGGTTCGTCCCGGTAAAGAGCGCCAGTTGGCGTAAAAGACACCAACTTCCTTCCCTTCGCCACCCAGATAACTCACCACCAGACAAACCTGATCGTCATCGCCTACGTCTTCATTGCGCAAGGTGATCCGCGAAACAATGA